>JAGRAL010000368.1 GCA_020434605.1 Bdellovibrionales bacterium | reverse complement strand
CGGTCTTTGGTGTCTGTACCTTTATCAAAGTCGATAGCGTCGTTAAAGAGGTTGGTTGCGATTTGAATGCAAAGAGTGGATAGACAGGCACTTATACAAATCCACCAATTGATAGTAAAGCCATTGGCTTTTGCGAGAGCTGTTGCTACGAAAATCGGAACAACAGCCGCACTAAGTGTCTTGGGTCGAATCGCTAGGAGCCAAGGATTCATTTTTACTTTATGGTAAGCGAGGGAATTTATTAAAGCTAGGTTTACGCTTTTCTACAAAGGCATTCTTCCCTTCTTTTGCTTCTTCGCTCATGTAATAAAGTAGTGTGGCATTTCCAGCTAGATCTAATAAGCCAATTTGCCCGTCGCAATCTGCATTTAAGGCTGATTTTAAGCAACGTAAAGCGATCGGAGAGTGTTGTAAAATTTCACGACACCACTGCATTGTTTCAGTTTCAAGATGTTCGTAAGGTACTACATGATTTACTAGTCCCATATCTAGAGCTTGCTGTGCGCTATACTGTCTACATAAAAACCAAATCTCGCGGGCTTTCTTTTGACCTACTACTCGCGCTAAATAACTTGATCCAAGTCCGGCATCAAAAGATCCAACTTTAGGACCTGTTTGCCCAAACTTAGCATTGTCAGCTGCAATACTTAAATCACAAACTAAATGAAGGATGTGTCCACCGCCGATGGCAAAGCCAGCAACCATTGCTATAACTGGCTTTGGCATTTGACGAATGATTTTTTGTAAATCTAAAACATTTAATCTAGGTACTCCGTCGTCACCAATGTAGCCTGCGTTTCCGCGAACTTTTTGGTCACCACCAGCACAAAAGGCATCTTTACCTTCACCAGTTAAAATAGCTACACCGATTGTCGTGTCTTCACGAATGATATTAAAAGCTTCAATAAGTTGCTTTACTGTTTCTGGGCGAAACGCATTTCTAACCTCAGGGCGATTGATAGTAACCTTTGCAACGCCATCTTCCGTTTTTTCTAGTTTAATATCTGAGTATTCTTTTATAGCAATCCAATTTTCTTTACCCATGCTTTTCTCCTAGTTATGATGAGGTTTCATAGCAATTGTCATAGGTATTGTCTACTATAAGCCTGTCTTACAACCAGTTTTCTTTGCCACTCACTCTGTATTCCCATGGAATGCGGTGACCAACACCTGGTATGGCATGTGTAAATATATTTTTTTTAGGAGAAATTGCGTTTAAAAGAGTCATAAATTTGGTGTCATTTTCACCCATGATAAAATGTATAGGGACTTTCGAACTTTCCAGTTGTGGCAACAGGTATTCTTGTCGCCCCAGGCTAAAAGCATCTAAGGATTTTGCAAGTAATTCTCTGTTAAAATCCGACTCATTTCGAACAAATGATTTACTACTGCCAGTAAATACAGGCTGTGCATTCCAACTGGTAATTAATGCATCCCAGGGATCACTTAAAAATCTTTCTGCCCAACGTAAATCATTTTGCAGTCTATTTTTCTTTTCTAATTCATTTTGTAAGCCATAGTTAGTCGAAAATAAGTGTAGAGAGCTAAAGTGGGATGGCTTCTTAAGGTAAGCGTGTAGTAGCAGTCTTCCCCCTAATGAATAGCCATATGCTTTAATTCCTGTAGGACTGGTTGCTAAAAAATAATCGGCCCAAGTCGAAAACGTGATCTTATCACCCAAGTTATTTAAGTCGTTCCAAAGAGAGCGGAATTTTGAATTTGTGTTTTGAGCAATTTGCAGATCATCCCAATCACTAGGTAGACCTAAAAAACCATGTACAAAAACAGAGGTCATGCTTTTAGATCCTTCCAAAATAAGTCTGTCTCTACAGGATCAGGAAAAATTTCTACAACCGCATTGGTATGAGGGAGGGCTTCCACTTTTTTCATTGGAAAGTAGGGGAGTCTCCAAAAACTTGCCCATCCGTCAAACTGCAGTGAGTGCGGGTTCACATAGGTCTTACTGTCGTACATGCGAGAAAAAATTTGCCCACCTGAATTATTTATGATGGTAAAAATATGAACCTGATCTTCTGGTATTTGGTTTAAAATCCAAGGAGCACTTAGTCCGTACATAGTGGTTAAATCACCAAACAAGCCGATATTGCGTTTATGTGGGTAGGAAAACCCTATGAACGATGAAAGTTGTCCGTCAATGCCGTTAGCTCCACGATTTGATCCAAGCCGTTTGAGTTGAAGATGTTTATCAGTAAAAACATCCCAATCCCTTATAGGTAAGGAGTTACCCAGATATAAGTTATCATTGCTATCCATTTGCTTTGAGAGTGAGCGCAACATGGCTGCTTCTGACCTAGGGTACGTTGCAAGTATTTGTGATATTTTTTGCTGCTTACGGTTATCACTATCTAAAATTTTAGACCAGTTTGGATTTTCTATAGTTATACTTGCATAAGAAAATACATTTTCAGTAGTGGGTAAACCGCTAAATTTAGAATGTGAAAAATTGTAGACAGGTAAATGCTTATATTTAGTTGTAAGTTTTCGCCAAAGACTAGTCGTGGGAACTCCACCGATTCGAACAATCGATGATATACTTTCATCATCAATAAATCTCTCGATTTCTAAATCGTGAGACTTAAGGACGAATTCAGGATTTAATTTACCTCTTAAGTTTGAAATACTTTCTAGCAAGATAGGTGCCTTAGACTTTGTCAGAAAATCTAAGGCCAAAATTTCTTCCTCAATAGAAAAAATATCACCAACAATTACAAG
>JAGRAL010000367.1:975-2730 GCA_020434605.1 Bdellovibrionales bacterium | reverse complement strand
ACCATCGGAGATAAACGATGTCCTGTAGTAGATACGTGGTGGCAAACAGAGACTGGCGGAATATTAATTTCTCCACTACCTGGAGCTACAAACTTAAAACCAGGCTCAGCAAGCCTTCCACTGCCCGGCATTCAACCAATTTTAGTCGATAACGAAGGAAATGAGATCAAGGGCGCTGGTGAGGGAATTCTTTGTATGAAAGCATCGTGGCCTGGGCAGATGCGAAGTCTTTGGGGCGATCACAAGCGTTTTATCGAAACCTACTTTAGTACTTTTAAAAACTTATACTTTACAGGTGACGCATGTAAGAGAGATGAAGATGGATATTATTGGATACTCGGCAGAGTAGATGATGTGATAAATGTCTCAGGACACAGACTAGGAACGGCCGAGATAGAATCAGCCCTTGTGTCACATCCAAAAGTATCAGAAGCTGCTGTGGTTGGATTTCCGCATGATATAAAGGGGCAAGGCATATATGCGTTTGTTACTTTAAATCAAGGTGAAACTTTTAATCCTGATATTCAAAAAGATCTTATATCACATGTAAGAAAAGAAATTGGTCCTATAGCGACTCCTGATGCAATTCAGTGGGCACCGGGACTACCAAAAACTAGATCTGGAAAAATCATGCGAAGAATTTTAAGAAAGATTGCCGCAGGTGAAATTGATAATTTCGGTGATACAACAACACTAGCGGATCCTAACGTTGTTGAACAATTGATAAAAAACAAAGCCTAATTATTTTTTAGGCTTTGTTTGGCCAATCGTTGTAGCTCGGCCATTTTTAAAGTTTTTAGGATCTATTGGATAAGCTGTAATAAATATTTCTCCACCTTCGATGCGGTTTATATTTAAATTAGCCTGTAAAATAATAGTTTTTGTACCAGGCAAATAAGTATAGCCACCATCTACATTTGGTTCGATAGTTTGCATCTCTTCATCTCGCATACCTTTTTTACCGTAAGTAATTTTCAATCTAGTATCAGGAATAAAGTCTAATTCAATTCTTTGCTGAGCAACCTTTTCAACTAAAACATTACCAAAGGTCACCAGCTCTGTACCAAAGCTATTTGAACATAAATTAAATCTAGAGCCATTTGATATACTGATTAAATCCGCAAATTGTGGACCAACACTGTCTACTGTACAACCTGGGCGTTCTTTATCTGGTAGAGCTGCAGCGATTAATACTTTACTACGATCCCCACCTTTAGCGGCAACCAGTTTCTCATAAAATTGTCCAGCATTTAAGCCTGGAGAGATATCATCAGCGTCTGTTAAAAATATAACCACCAAAAAAGCATCTTTGTCATAAAAATTAGAGTTTTTAGTTTGGTTAATTTGAGGATCTATCACTCCAAGTACTGGAGAAAAAGATTCTTCCGCCTCTGGACCACACTGTGTTCCAAGAGCTACTGTTTGCTTTAGAACTTCTTCGGCATTAGCTGTATCTCTTGTAATAAAAGGAACACTCTCAGCCATTACACTACCATCTGCATTTTTTAATGGTACTAGTTCGGCAAATTTATTCATTTTTCTTACATCAGTCTTAAGTCTACAGTGTGCTTGCCCATCAAGGTATGTGCTGTCATAAACAGGAACAACACCTATTTTATAATCTAACCTTGGGTTTTTAAAGAAAGTATCAGCAAACTTAGCAATATTAGCTTTTAAGGTAGCTTGGTGACCATCCATAGATCCCGAGTTATCAACGACAAATAGAATATTTACCTTAGGGTCTGGGATCGCAGC
>JAGRAL010000367.1:0-816 GCA_020434605.1 Bdellovibrionales bacterium | reverse complement strand
TCATAATTACCAATTTCATCTAGCCAAACCTCTTTGCTGTCTTTTTCATGAGGAAATGTCATCTGGTCTTTTGCTTTAGTATCATTAAATGCTAATTTATTTTTAGTTAAAGAATTATCATACGCATATGAACGCTGTATAACTTCAATCTCAATGATTTTCATTTTCTTTAAGTTTTTAGATATGTCTTCAAGATCTTTTTTGGCTAACTCAACCACTCGTTTTGAATTCAGATCTACTTTTTTATCACGGTAATAGTATCTCGGAAGTTTTGTTATATCTTTTCCTAGGTCTGATGCAAGCAGTTCACTGTCTTTGATTTTTTTGCTCCATGATAACACAAAATCAGATTTAGGATCTTTAATAATAGATTCTAAAGCCTCTACTCTAGGTAGCATCTCATTCTTGTATAATTTAATCTTATCAAAAACACCTTTGTAGTTACATGTTTTTAAATCAATAAAAGTGGCAAGCATAATAGCTTCAGGGCCAACAAACGGAATAAACACAGGATTGATAATTGATTTTAACTGCGACAAAGCTTGATCATATTTACCAAGGCGAACATAGGCCCACGCTTTTTCTTCGGTAGCTTCGATCCAAAACTCAGAAATTTTAGGAACTTTATTATATTCTTTGATAGATTCTTCTATTTTATTTTTAGCGTATAGCTTTCTAGCACTGTTCAAAGTATTAATATTTTGATTACCTAAAGACAATGCATTAGCCTTATTAGCTAAACAAATTCCTAAGCTTAAAATAATAATATTTCTACTAAGTTGTATCATAATAAATAACCTATTGTAGCCATAGCTT
>JAGRAL010000366.1 GCA_020434605.1 Bdellovibrionales bacterium | reverse complement strand
TTCTAAATCAGTGTTCTTTTTAAAAGTTACCTTAAAATTTGATTGGAATGAGTTCATAGAGTCTAGGATTTTTTGATAGGGATTCTCTTTATTATAAAAGTTAGGATAATTCCTTTTTAGTTCTGTCAAATAGACTGGGTCTTGTAGACGCTTTTGTGTAATTGAGTCTAAAGACTTTGCAATAACTGCACTCTCAGACATGCGCTGTGCTGTCAGCAACCAATACAAGCTATACTCCTTACTTAGCGGCACAAGTAATGTTGGGATTGCTATATGATTTGATCGGACTGCATCATCAATTAGTAACGCAATATTTACTGCCGCCTTATCAGAGCCACGGCTAGCAGCCTCAAAGTAGCTTTCAATTGCAAAGTCAATATTAATAGAAGTCCCTATACCCTGTCGATAAAACTGACCTAAATTATAAAGAGCCTGCGGATGACTAGTCTCATGAGCTATTTCTTTCATCCCTTCAAACATTGCTTTGTATTCGCCGTACTGTTTTAGCGATAATATCGTTGCTATCTCTGTTGCATTTTTTTCTGCTTTGTATTCAAGTGATGTATAAATATTTGATGCGTTATCATATGAATCAATAGGAAGAATAGAGCAAAGGGGATTAGCATTCGCTAAATTATAAAACAATTGAAAAATAACCCCAACAACAACCACAAGAAACCCCAACATACAATTATCTTGAAACTAATAGCGGTTTTTTAGCACCTGTTCCCTGTAAGACAACAAATCTTTTTACACTAACCTAAATTTGTAATCTTTGGCCTACTTGGTTAGCAATAGTAAGAAAAATCCTACAATAAATAGTAAAAATGCCACGATCAGATATATTGATGGACTCTTTCTATGGATCAAGCTTTCTAACATAGTCGCAGTAAAAGGGCCCGTTACTGCGATTGCCGACAGTGAGGCAAGATGTCCAATTTGAATTGCGGCCATATATATAGACAAGCTTAAAAATGTTCCTGCAAAACTACCAAAACCAACTAATTTTTTGTCCCTAATACTTAGTGTTTTAAAAGTTTTTACAAAATTAATTTTAATGAAGTAGGACAAAAGCACAAAACCTAGAAATGCACCCAGCGACCTTACAAAGTTCGCCTGAAAAAAATGTGTATTATTATTTTCAAAGCCAAACTTAGTTAAAACAATTCCAACTGTATCTAAACTTACTCCAACCAGAGCAAAGGAAAGACCTTTTACGCCCCAAGTTTTAGTGACTTTTTTGCTTTCTAAACTAAAAGCAAGCAAACAACCAAGTAAAAGTAAAATAGCAATATACTGTGTAGTAGCCATTGATTGCTGAAATAAATAATAGCCAGCTAATGCTAAAAAGAGGGGCTGAAAGCCATAAAGCAACAAACTTCTGCCAGGTCCAAGATGAGTAAATGCCTTAAGTAAAAAGATATCCCCTACCATTAAGCCAACAATACCACTTATAAAAAAATATAGATTACTAAGCGACCAATCTATTTTAGGTATAAATAAAATAGCAATACCGCAACCCAAAGTAGAAATTCCACATTTAAACATATTCATCCAGTATACGGATGTGGTGCGTGAGTAGTGGGTAAATAATAGTGATGCAGACGCAAAACAGATATTTGAAAAAAGAGCTAAACCTATACTCAAGCCATACATAAGTCATAGGGGTATAAGTTAATTTTATAATAATACAAAGCCTTTGTTAGCTAGCTGAAAAGATTTCTACAAAAGCGTATCAATCTGAAACACTCAGACTTATCAAAGACTAGATTGTTTCCGATAATAGATATGTCTGCGTGAACATGATATATTAGATTTAGGGTGTATTTTCATATTAGGGAGGTCTTTATGTGGTCTGTAGATGCAATACAAATCGTAAATTTTAAAGCTCAACCTAGCCTGATTGCTTCATTAAAAGAATTTATATCAGATTTACAGAGAGCAAGTCCTCATCACTCTGGTTTTAGTGGTAAAATCACTAAAGTAGGAGATCTTTATAAGGTAGCTATAAGTGTAGAGTGCGGAACACATCTTATTGAACAAAATGCGGAATCTAGCAATGTTTACGAAGCCGTATACTTTGTCTTTCAGGCAGCATTTGCAAAGTTGATCGAGCAAGAACGATCAAAAATCCAAGCCTTACCTACAAAGAAACTTGGCGCACCATCAAAGAATGTAGCACTTAAAAAATATGTGAGTTAGTAATAAAGCTCTACTTTATCGTTCTCTAAAAAACCACCACCAGAGTGGATAATGGAGATGGCTCCATCTTTTCCGAAGTAATTAATGACTTCTATGGTTCCTTTAGTTCTTCCGGGTGCTAGTCCAATTAAACGACCGTTTTCGGGATCAAAAATTTCATCCCCTTTATCACTTACACGAAGTATATCCCCTAATTGAATCCCTGAGATTTTTCCAGCATTGATATAAATTCTATCCCCTTTAACCAACGCAACCCGGCCTTCCCAAG
Source organism: Bdellovibrionales bacterium (assembly GCA_020434605.1). GTDB lineage: Bacteria > Bdellovibrionota > Bdellovibrionia > Bdellovibrionales > UBA840 > JAGRAL01. The sequence continues at coordinate 1,727 of JAGRAL010000366.1, read as the reverse complement.
AGATTTTATCCATTGATCTTAAAACCGATACCATCACCATACCCAATGCTTGTTCTATTGCTTTACGGCTGAGTTCTGGCTCTTGCTCTAACGCACGAGCAGTCATATCCACTTTACCCACGACTTGCACATCTGCTTCAGCGATAGCTGTTCGTCTTTCTTCTACCAGTAGTGTTGCATTTTTAGCACTTGTTACTTTTAGCTCAACAGTTGCCTGCATTTTAGCTTTCACATTTCTAAACACACCAACTTGGTCACCTAACTTCATAGCCTGCAGCTCAACAATATTACCCTGAATAAATGCGGCTAAGTCCAAACCTCTTGCCATATTAGCAATGGCTGCCAAATCATAGGAACCATCTTTTTTATACTTTTCTAAATCTTGTGGGAGGTCGTTATTATCAACCACAACTACGCGGTTCGTTCGCATCAACTCTCGAATTAAAAAGTTTCTGGCATCAGTCTTTACACTCTCCGGATGACTAGTATCTTGATCTTCAAATGGTAGAATTACTATGCGTTTTTTTACTCCATCATCTACTTGTTGGCCGTGCGGAGTAACCACATGACGTACATCATTTCTAGTCTTAACAAACGGAGTACACGCTATGAATAGAGGGAGCAGTAGTAATAAATGTCTCATATATAAATCTTAACATTCACTTATCGATTGGGCCAATCTGACCAATGTCTAGATTGCATAAGATTTTAATGGCTATTAGAGGTCTATATGTACTTCGTAACTACCCGACTTTTTAACTCTAGCAGTTTTACCTTTCCATTTTAAACTCTGTAATTCATTTACTAAAGCCCCAGCTCCTTGCGAAACGTCAGCTTCTAGAATTACTTCATCAGGTGTAAACGATCTATCTGTTAGAGGGTTCAGTTTTAGGCTTTTTTGAGTTAAGAGTTCTTTAAAAGCTACTAAATCTTTATACCCAAACGCAGGGCTTACAACAATTTTAACTCGGTCAGTATCAAAAACCCCTTTTTGCCAAGAGCTCAAAACCTCATCCTTAAACTGAGTAATCCCCTCTTTATAAAAGGCTTCAGAATACTTTTTAACGGATTGGTCATAGTCTCCTGCTGGTGTTTCTAGTTCTTTGTGGATACTCGCTACTTTTCTACCACTAGCAACTAAAATAGCGCTTAAGTCCATTTCAAACTTTACCGCTAGCGAATTCTTAGGGCTTGGTCCATAGTGTACATGTCCATCAATCACTAGTTGTGCTCCAAGGCTAGCACCGATAGATTGTAAATCGTTTACTGAGTAAGCTACAGATTTAATACTTGCTGGAATCATGCGGTGAGTTTCACCTTTCATCGGATCCATTACAAAAAATGAATCGCCCCACATTTCTTGTCTTAAAAAATCTTGAAACTCTGTAGCCTCAGCGTAGACCAATGATTTTGCATAATTATTATCAACAAACCACCACTTATATGACTTCGAGTACTTTCTGTCTAAAAAACCAATAAACGGTAACATCTTAATATTTTCAGTAGCAAAGTGCAGAAGTCCCTCTTGCTTTAAGACATCACGCAATCCCTCTCTCGATAGATGTAGAGTTACTTTCATTTGGCGATATTCTGGAAATGTCTTAATAGCACCCTGTTTTATGTAAGATATATATTTGCCCGATTGTGGTAATACTTTTGATTTAATCAAAGCTTCTTTTTTTTGCGCTTCTTGTACGCCTAAAATCAGATCAATATTATCACGACTG
>JAGRAL010000365.1 GCA_020434605.1 Bdellovibrionales bacterium | reverse complement strand
TTAAGGACTGGTGGGAGCATATCGGGTAAAAACTTTTTTGCTTTTTGCTCTTTAAAAATACGTAAAAATCGATTTCCAGGAAACGAAGACGACCAAGCCTTTTCACCCTTACTGAAACTTTCAGTTTTATCACCACTGATATATACAAGCTCATTTATATCATCTAAATTCACCTGAAACGGTCTACTTCTATTTTTATAATCGTCAAGATTCCAACTTAAGAAACTTAAAGCATTATTAAACAGCTCATAAACTCTATTTTTATATATAATATATGTTTTTTGTCGGTCAGTATTAGAAAACTTAAATTCTATAAAATTATTATCATTTAAATATAGTTTAAATAGTGGTAACTTTTTATCTAAACCAAAATGTTTTAGGCGTTTTGCATCAAGTTCTTCATAATTTAAAAAGTCTGTGGCTGTAGCCTGTACTAATTCTTGGATGATATCATAAACTTTCTCTTTATCTATCAAAACCATCCTTCCGTCTTCCCAGTACCAAGTTTCATCACCCTTATTACTTACAGTATAAAGTTTTTTTCCATTCATCCACTTTTCAATCTTTGTAAGCAAATTCATATCTTCTCTAAAAACAAACTTATCACGATAATAAAGAAGCGTTCGATCAAACTCCCCTCTCCACTCGGGAGCTGCTAATGCGTAAGTCATAGTTTTGTCTTCATCAATTCTTAAGTATGTAGCACCTTGCAGACCTACCAGATCAGAAATAGATATCTTGATCATTTGATCTTTATCGTTAAAAATCTCAATCCAGTTGTTTTTTTGACTAAAGCCAAACTGCGATTCATCTTTAACATCCTTAGTAAAGTCTTGAAACACAGTTTGTTGAGAGATAAATTCTAGTAACTTTTCAACAACAAATTTATCTGCATAATCCACAATCGGTTTTTGTAAACTCCATGCACCATCAATTTTTGATAACGTAAACTGATCGTAGGAATTCACAAATGATATTTTTTGAATCTTATCTATGGGAAACTTAACAACTAACTTTGATTCAAATTCACTTTGGGCACTCTGTTGTTCTTTGTAAATTTCAAAGTAATATATATACCCGCCAAAAAGCGATAGTAACGAGCATAATATTAATAGCCTTTTTAGCTTCAAATCTGTTTACCTCTTTATCCACAGGACAATGGATGTAAATAAGATACTCGCTGACAATAATAAAAAACTAAGCGCAAGTACATTGGCCTTAGTTTGAGTTAATAGCAGTAAATCAGGACTAGCATCAGTGCGAATAGACACTAAGTCTACCTCATCTGTTAGGTAGCTAATAATATTAAGTGCAATATCTTTATTTATATACTTTGAAAAAAATTGATCGACTATAAAATCTGAATCAGCCACTAACACAGCTTTTGCTGGTTTTCCTCCATCGTTCAAAGCCCCCTCTACAGCAACGGCAATAGCAAAAGGACCCATCTTATCTCTTCCCTCAACCATTTGCGGCTGCTTCCCTAAATCGTTTTGGCTAAAACTTTGTGTACTTGAGTAAAACAAGTCCGTCTTTTTTAAGTTTTTATTTACATCATTAATCTCAAAGTACGAAGCCACTGGAAAAAATGAATACATACTATTATTAAACGGCTGAGAAATCATGTGTTGTGGGTTGTAGTCCCTACCTACACTTAGTGCTGCATTAGAGCCAGTGAGCTGCCCCTCATAGTCCACAACATATAAATTACTAAAGCTTACATCCAGGAGTTTAGTGATGCGGGCCATATTGTGTCTAAAACCAGGGTCTATTGCTAAAAATAAAGAGCCCCCATTTTGTAGGTAGCTATGCAGTTTAGTAAGCTCCCCCTCTTCAAAAGGCAATTCTGGCCCTAGAACCCCTAGCATTTTGCAAGTATTAGGTATGTTCTCCTCTAAAAGACGAACTACTTTTATGGTATACGACAAGCTCTCTAGATGTTCTACAAAATCAGTAAGTCCCAAAGCTCCTGAAGTATTAAAAGATTTTTCTTTATGCCCCTCTGTAAAACAGAGTTCAATACTTTCATTTCGAGATAATTTAATAATAGAATTAATTAGCTGTTCTTCTTTTATACTTGAAGATGGACCACCCTCAAATGGTTGTAGCTGATCTTGCAGCTTTGCAAGTTTTCCCTTGTACTTCACTAAAACAAGTCCACTTTCTGTAATCGAATTTTCTTTTACTAAATCAGGAAATAAATTTGGATCTTTAAACTCAAAACGAATATGCTCGGATTGTTCTTTAAATAATTTAATCAGATCTAAGACTGATTCTTTTCTACCTTGGTCTTGTGCAACGTAAAAAGCGGTAATGTCTACATCGGATTGCAA
>JAGRAL010000364.1 GCA_020434605.1 Bdellovibrionales bacterium | reverse complement strand
TACTGTGGGCATTTGTTTTGATTTTTATATGGGTTTTAGTACAGGCAAATCTACTGCACTGGACTTTCGCTCTCAATTCTATCACTTGGCATGCGCATGAGATGCTATTTGGTTTTACTAGCGCAATTGTGGCGGGGTTTATCTTAACGGCCTCGCAAAATTGGGCTGGTAAACCAGGTGTAAGCGGCAAGCCCTTACAAATTCTTACAGGTCTTTGGCTACTAGCGCGAGTATTGTCGTTATTTTCTCAAGCAAAACTTTTGTTTACTGTAGTGGATCTTTTGTTTTTTCCATACTTAATGTATTTATTAATTCCTTATTTAGGAATTGCTTCACAAAAAAGGAATCATATTTTTTTCATATTATTTAGCATATTATTTGTATCGAACCTGTTTGTTCATTTAGAGGTGTGGGACATTACCCAAACAACAGCACGCCCGGCCTACTTGGTAGCAACTCATACAATTATTGTTATGATTATTTTGCTTGGCGGACGGGTCATTCCTTTTTTTACAGAAAGAGCTATTTCTGCTTCAAAACCAATAAAAATAAATTGGATCGAAATACTTGTAATCCCATCTTCTATTCTATTCATAATATTTGAAGCAACCATCCCTAATCATTTTCTTACAGGTCTCTATTGTTTCTTCTTAGCCCTACTGCATTTTTTGCGATGGTTTTTTTGGGGGCCACAAAAAGTAATAAAAATCCCGCTACTGTGGATATTGTATGTAGGGTATTTATGGGTACCGATTGGCTTTCTGTTATACGGACTAGTTGCTTGGGGGCACTTAATGCCAAGCCTTGCGACTCACGCACTTGCATCTGGAGCCATTGGCATTATGATTTACGCCATGGTAAGTCGCGTAACACTTGGGCATACAGGGCGTGCATTAGTGGCTGATCGTTGGATGGTTTTAGGTTATATCTTAATTTCGGCGGTGCCTTTGATTCGAGTGATTCTAGTTTCTTTTAAACCAGATGTAATGTCTAAAGCGATCACGTCTTCGGGAGTTCTGTGGTGCTTGGCGTATTTGATTATATTTGTCAGGATCTGTCCTATGTTATTACACATAAGACCTGATGGTAAAATGGGATAAATAAGAATGAACCCTTTATCAGTGATCCTAATTTAAGCACTATATCCTTTCCCTTGGCTTTCGTTCTGAATAAGAGTAAGGAAATAGCAGTGAAACAATTAGTGTACAAAATGTTTTTATTCTTAGGGAGCTTAAAATTCGCGGTTGTTGTTATTCTGTATTTGGCTGTTACTTCTGCCATCGGAACTATTTTAGAGTCTAAGTACAATGCCGAAATCGCCGGTCTTCTAATGTATAAAACCGTTTATATGTATATCGGTCTGGCGGGCTTATTCATTTGTATTTTATTTTCCGCCCTTACTCGCTGGCCATGGAAAAAAAAGCATATTCCATTTTTAACAGCGCACTTAGGAATTATGATTTTAATTTACGGTTCTTGGGTGACTCAGCGCTATGGCATAGACGGAAGTTTAACCATACCTATTAACGAAAAAAATCAATGGATCTCTATTACACCAAAAGAACTTGAAGTCTATGCAAGTTATGATGGGCAAAAGTATACTAGTTTATACCAAGGCGACGGTGAGTTTTACTTAAAACCGCCAAGTAAGCACCCAATTCAAATCCCTACAGAAGAGGGAAATATTGAAATCGTAGATTATATTCCTTTTGCCCTAAAAAATACCAAAATTGTTGAAGCCAATGATGAAAACTTCGGACCAGCTGTTAGGTTTTCTCTTTCTAACGACAATGTGAATGTTACTGAGTGGATTTTGCAGCGAGGAGTCCGAGACGCTGTCTATGCTTTGGGGCCTGCCAAAATTATTTTAACAACAAAAACTTATAAGCCGGAAGAAAAAGAAAACGTCTTGGTTCTTAAAAGTAGTAAAGGAGATGATAAGCTTTCGTACACGGTGTTTTATAAAAAAGATAAGCCGCCGTATCATGGGACAGCTAAAGTGGGAGATAAGATCCAAACTGGCTGGATGGGATTAGAGTTTCAAATTTTAGAGTTTGTTAAAAAAGCAAAAGAAAAGAATGAGTTTTTAGCTAGGCCTCATCCTAGTGATAGAACCATGGCAGCAATCAAGGTGAAGTATCAAGATCAAGAGTATTGGCAAGAGTTAAACTCACTTCTTAGAGTCTTTACCTCTACCACTGCGTATATTTTATCTTGGAGAAATCAGCAGATTGATATTGGTTTTCCCATTCAATTAGATGAGTTTAAATTGGGTAAATACCCAGGCACGCAAAGAGCTGCGTCTTACTCAAGTATTGTTACAGTCCCTGAGATAGGAAAGACGGAGATAACAATGAATGAGCCGCTAAAGTACAGTGGCTATACTTTTTATCAAGCTAGCTTTCAACAAGATCCAAGTGGCGAGCCAATTGCGACAATCTTATCGGTAAACTATGATCCAGGACGACCCATAAAGTACGTGGGCAGTCTTCTTATTGTTTTTGGTAGTATTCTTTTGTTCTACTTTAGAAAGTACTATGCAAAATCGAAAAAGGTGTAAGTATGAGTGTTATATTTTCAATCATTTTTAGTCTACTCACAGTAAACGCAAGCGAATTAGATGTATTGCAGTATTTCCCTGTGCAAGATGGCGGCAGAGTTAAACCTTTTCAAACATTCGCCATTGAGAGTCTAGAATTAATTTACGGCAGAGAAGCGTATAAAGATTTAGAAGGTAAGAAAAAGTCTGCAGCTGAAATTGTTTTTACATGGACATTCTTAGGTGAGCACTGGAATGAAATTCCTCTATTTGAATTACAATACGGGGAACTTAAAAAGGCCCTAAAGTTAGATGAGGCAAAAAAATACTTCTCATTTGCGGAACTTTTAAAAAACGAAAGATTGCCAGCATTACTGCAAGAGTTAAACATTCAAATCGAGAACAAAGAAAAAATGGACAACTTTTTTCAAGCTCTGCAAAGGCTGTCGAATCAATTAAACCTTTTCTCTGCGATTCAAAAAGGTTTGGTGCCAGGATTTATTCCTGAAGAAGGTGGCACTTCTTGGAAATCAATTGAAAAATTTAACCAAGAAGACGCTCTTCAATGGCAATCTGTTGTGGGTGGATTTGTTAAAATGGTTTCTGGAGAAAGTGGTTTAAAGGCTGCTGTTGATGGTTTTAGATCCTATGCTAATTATCCGGCACCTGAGGTTGCAAAAATATCATCTGAAGTTCATTACAACAACTTAAAGCCATTTCGTTGGGCGTGGATCTTTTTGGTCCTGTCTTTGTTGCTTTATGCTCTATACTGGATTTTAAAAAAGCCAATCTTGTTTCAATCTTCTATGGTTTTAACAATTGCTGGTTTTTTTATGACAACCTATGGATTTATTCTACGAATGTATTTAACAGGTAGGCCTCCGGTTTCTAATATGTATGAGAGCGTAGTTTGGGTATCTTGGGGCGCATTGTTTTTCTCGCTAATTTTTTATTTTTTCAAACGTCGCAAGTTTTTGTTTTTAGCTGCTAGCTTAGTCTCATCTATTT
>JAGRAL010000363.1 GCA_020434605.1 Bdellovibrionales bacterium | reverse complement strand
GGGGTTTCTCTTGGTGGGCACGCTCTTTCTTGGAATGTTTTGCGTAGATATACGATTCAAGTCTTTCAAGAACCTACGAATAAAATGGAAACACTTTTAGAGATTCTAAGTGCTTTTGAAATTCTAACGATTGAAAAATTAGGCGAAGGAAGAAAGAAGATTCTTATTCAAAAACTAGAATTCATGGTGGATTTCGTAGAGTTTTACAATGAATATTTATACGCCAAAGAAGAATCCAGAGTGACCATTGAGAAAAAAGAACTTCCTACCCTAAAAGCACTTATTTATTATGGTCATAAAGCTACACCTGATGATAAAGGCAAAGTAAAAGTGCAACTAGAAATGATTCGAAAAGAGTCTGTAAAAGATCTAGATTACCTTGTTGATGTAAATCAATACGACGGGCTAATCGCTAAAAAAGTCGTATCAGAGAAAATACAAGAAGCAGATGGTCTATCTATTTCTTATGATCTGAAAGAGTTGACACGACTAGTGCCTTTCTGGCAGCTTATCTACGTAATTCAAGACGCAAGATAATTATTTTTTTTGAAATCTAAATGGTACGAATTCGTCTTTGCTATTCGTATTGTCTAAGTCGCGCACAACATGCACACGCAATGCGTTTGTCTTTGCACGACTTGCAATCGGCATCCCAAGAGTAACGATTAACTTCTCTCCGGGTTTAACAATTTCATACTTTAAAAGTTGCGCTTCGACAAACTCCATTGCCTGCTCACCCGTTTGATACTGAGGGATACGAAGTGTATACACCCCCCATGCTAACTGCAGAGAAGTTAGCCCCTCCTCAACATGGGTAACACTGATTACAGGAGATTTAGGGCGAAACGAAGAAATAAAGGTTGCAGTTTTTCCAGTGGTACTTAAACAGATAATTGCAGATGCATCTAGCTTCTTAGCTGTCACACAAGCACTTTCAGCAATGGATTCTGAAATAAAATTCCACTTTTTATTGTCATTAAACTTATAAAAACCTAACTGATCAGCTTCGACCGCTAGTGCAATCTCACTCATAGTTTGGATACATTTTTCTGGATACTTCCCGCTAGCAGTTTCTGCAGATAGCATAATGGCATCGGTTCCATCTAATACAGCATTTGCAACATCTGTTACTTCAGCTCTTGTAGGCAGCGGATTATCTACCATAGATTCTAGCATCTGAGTTGCTGTGATCACTGGTCGCTTCCAATAATTGGCTTCTTTAATAATTTTTTTCTGTAAACCTGGAAGCAGACTTTGCCCTACCTCGGTCGCTAAGTCTCCCCTAGCTACCATCACGGCATCGCTGGCTCTAACTATATTTGTTAAGTTTTGAATAGCTTCCAACATTTCAATTTTTGAAATAATCTTAGTAGTTTTACCAAAATCATGAATGCGCTGTCTTAAACTAATAATGTCATTTGCTGTTCTAACGAAGCTTAACGCAATATAATCGACGTTGTGCTCTAAACCAAACTCAAGATCTTTAATATCTTTAGTGGTCATACAGTCCAAACTCAATCTGACATCGGGTACGTTGATCCCTTTTCTGTCACTGATTTTACCGCCGTATACAACCTCAGCCGTAATTTCATCCTTTTGATTCGTAGACAAAACCTTTAGCTCTAAAAGACCGTCATTGATCAAAATACGAGAGCCTATTTTAACATCAGCAGGTAAAGTCTTAACATCTGTCGGAATCAACTTTGAATTACCCAAGATATCTTTTGTTGTTACAACTACAGTTTCACCTGCCACTAATTCTGCTTTACCACCCTCGAACTTACCAACTCTAACCTTTGGACCTTGTAAGTCTTGTAGAATTGCCACTTCAACATGAAGCTTCTTACTGATGTCTCGAATATTGTGAATGACTTTTTTATGCTGTTCATGGGTACCATGAGAGAAATTTAATCTTGCTACGTTCATACCCGCGCGTATTAACTTTTCTAAATTTTCATAGGACTCGCTGCTAGGTCCGATGGTAGCAACAATTTTTACTTTTCTTAAAGTTTGCATATTAAACTTTTGGCTTATGCGATGCTAAAGACGCCATTTCTTTTGTGTGTCTATCTTGCAAGCGCTGCATTTCCTCTCTGTGCTGTTTATTAATTTCTTCTAGTTTATTCTCAGATGTGGCCTTTGTAAACTGCAACTCTCTTGCATGAGACTTTTGTAAATTCTCAATTGTATCTTGGTACTTCTTTTCTAAGCGGTTTTTATCCACACGATGGCTAAAGGACATCTCCTCAATTTGAGTAGCATGTTCATTTTTTTCTCTTTCTTTTTCTTTTGCGTATTGTCTTTCAAGATTCTGTAGCTTCTTGTTTAACATAGAAATAGATTCATTTCTTTCTTCCATGTATTTTGCTTGAAACTCTACCTTATCCTTATGGTTTTCGCTCTTAACATCCGCTAAGTTAGTTTCGTAGTAATCAACCAAGTTCTTTTGTTCTTTTCGTGTTTGCTCTTTTATATTCTTAATCTGCTGTGTTGTTTGTTTGTCTTGTTGGTTATCCTGTAATGCGTGCATTGAGTCTTTTTCACTCAATTGGATTCTGTGCTTTCCACGCATTTCAGCAATTTCAGTTTGGTAGTATCTTATTTTGTCATGAAGCTCTTTTTCATGCTCATCATTTTTCTCTAATAGAGTCCTACGGCTATCATCTCTCTCTGCC
>JAGRAL010000362.1 GCA_020434605.1 Bdellovibrionales bacterium | reverse complement strand
TGATAAAAGCGACATCATCAGTAAGCTTTAGCTCGGTCATTACAAGTCGTCCTAACTCATCAGATGTTAACTCTTTTTGAGGGTTGTCTAAAACTTTTTTAACCACACGCTCTACCATCTGTTCCATTTGTGCAAGACTAATGGGACGTTTTTGGCAGGCTGCTTGGATACCAGTAAGGATCTTAAGTTTACTAAAAGTCTCTTTGCGATTGTCTTTTTTAACAACCATTGGAAAAACACGTAAAAGAGTTTCTTGCGTAGTGAAACGGTACTCACATTTCAAGCACTCACGACGACGTCGAATGATGTCCCCATCAGGCTGCATTCTGGTGTCGAGCACTTTATTATCTAAATTTCCGCATTTAGGGCATTTCATTGACTTTTGTACCGTATTTAGTGTTTATTTAGGGGTAAAATAGTGTCTAAATAACTAGAGGTCAAGGGTTTAGAGGTAAATATGAAAAACTACATTTCTTTCGCACTTATTAGCTTTTTAATTGGGTCTATTGCCAATGCACAGCGTGTGGAAGTTGATGAGAAGGGGCGAGTGGTACGTGGCCAACAAGACTCGGTCCCAACTGGTAAAAAAGCAGCAGATAAGTATATGACAAGAGAAGTTGAGGGACCAGTTTCAGATGGTGGTTATAGCGGAGGAAATGAATCTCACTTTTTAGCTCTTCATATTGGACCGTATGTAGATTCTCAGGTTCATAACTGGGGTGTAAAAGATAAAAAAAACGAAGGCGAATTTACTGCGGCTGTTACCTATAGAGTGGGTGAGTGGGTAAATTCTACAGATTTTTTAGTGAGAGTCGGTTGGCAATCCGTAGAGATCAATAACAATAGTACTTCTAAAATTTCATTGATGCCAATCATAGCTTTCCCAGATGCTAGAGCAAAATTTCCTCTGTATTTTGGTGCAGGATTAGGTTTAGGGGTATTTTTAGACCAGGTCGACAATGAAAGTTCACTATCCATGGATTATACAATTTTGTTAGGTACAAGGTTCTTTAATGTTTTTGATACTATAGGAATTATGCTAGAGGTGGGAATTGATAATCATATCTTTTTAACTAGTAAAGGACAATTCTCTGGTACATATGTAGCTCTTGGCACAGTATTCGAGTTTTAAAATATTCAATGGCACAAAAAATTCATACACACTTGGTAATGGCTATCATAGAAGCTCTTAGGAGTATTTTTATTGATGGTTATTATGCGGATAAAGTAATTGAGAGAACATTTAAGAATAACAGACGTTGGGGTGCAAGAGACCGCAAGTTTGTAGCTGAAGCCGTTTACGAAATGGTAAGATGGTGGCGCTATTTATGGATTGTCTCGGGTGAAGAAGAAAGTGATTACGAAGATGTGATGTTAAATTTATTTGGTGTGTGGTGGTTTTTAAACAAAAAAGAAAGCACTCACTTTTTAAAGACTCATATCAACGCGATTAAAACAAATATGCACCAACCTCTAACTAGAGCTGAAAAAGAATCACTTCCTGACTGGTTAGATCAACTTGCCTTTGAAGAGCTAGGGCCTGCGTGGGATGAAATCATCACAGCTTTAAATCAGCGCGCAAAACTATATTTACGAGCGAATTTGCTAAAAATGAATCGTGATCAGGCTATTAAAGAATTAACAAAAGAAGAAATTGACGTGCTTCCTGTAGAGGGGGCACCGGACGCTATGATTATCCCATCAAAAAAGAATGTGTTTCGTACTAAGTTGTTTCAAGCGGGTGGATTTGAAGTACAAGATGTGGCCTCTCAATCTGTTGCTTATGCGGCTAACGTAAAACCTGGTATGCGAGTGATTGATGCTTGCGCGGGTGCTGGTGGTAAAAGTTTGCATATAGCTAGTTTGATGCAAAATAAAGGGAAGATTATATCATTAGATGTGCATGAGAAAAAACTAGAACAACTAAAGATTAGAGCTAGGCGTGCTGGTGCTAATATTATAGAAACTAAAATTATTGACACAACAAAAGTAATTAAACGACTAGAGAAAACAGCTGATGTTGTAGTCTTGGATGTACCGTGTAGTGGTTTAGGTGTTCTAAAACGAAACCCCGACACTAAATGGAAGCTTACGAAAGAAGAATACCAGAATACTTTAGAGCTACAAAAAGATATATTGGCAAGATATTCATCTATGACAAAGGCAGGCGGAAGATTGGTTTATTCTACATGTAGTATTTTGCCATCTGAAAATGAAAAACAAGTAGAAAACTTTTTGGCTCATAATTCGGACTTTAAACTTTTGGGCACTAAAACTTTTTTACCAAATGTAGAAGGCTACGATGGATTTTTTGTGGCTACCATGGAAAGACTAAGCTAGTTATCGCTAGCTACAGCTCATTTTTTTTGATAAGATACCCTCACATTCATAAGGAGTATGTACAATGAAGTATGCAATTCAATTGAGTCTATTGGTTTTAATGGCCGTTAACTTAGGTTGCGGTGTGCAATCCATCCCACAAAGCAAAAATGAAGTAGAAGCTTCCATGGCAGAAGTTACGAACCAATACAAGCGTCGTGCCGACTTAATTCCTAATTTGGTTAACACTGTAAAAGGATATGCTAAGCATGAAAGTGAAACCTTAGAGGCAGTGGTGCAAGCCAGAGCTAATGCCACAAGTACTAATATTGATATTAGTAAGTTAAATGCAGACCAAATTAAAAATTTTCAAGCAGCACAAGGTAGCTTAACTCAGGCCTTGTCTAAGTTGATGGTCGTTGTTGAAAAATATCCTGATCTAAAAGCAGATCGAAATTTTAGAGAACTGCAAGCGCAGTTAGAAGGTACAGAAAACCGCATTACGGTGGCTAGAAATCGCTACATAGAATCAATTAAAACATTTAATAACCTAGTAACTGTTCCACCTCAAAGCTGGACAAATAGTTTGTTTTACAAACATGAAAAATTGCCGCAATGGACAGTTGATGCTAGCGAAAACGTAGAAAAAGCACCAGACGTTAAGTTTTAATGCGATATTTTCTTCCGCTAAGTTTTTTACTTACTCTATTTTATGCAGGGCTTTCGTTAGCGAGTGACTTTACTGTCCCCGCCTTAAAGAGCCCTGTAAATGACTACGCAAGCATGATCTCGCCTGATGTGGTAAACCAATTAAATGCAAGTCTAAAAAAATTAAAACAGCAAGGTGGAACGCAAATCGCTGTGCTGACGGTAAATACCCTTTCAGGGCTCGCTATTGAGCAAGCATCAATTCAAGTTGTAGATGAATGGAAGTTGGGTTCTAGTAAAAAAGATGACGGCGTACTTCTAATAATCGCAAAAAGCGAAAGACGTATGCGCATCGAAGTAGGGCAAGGGCTTGAGGGTGAGCTTACCGATGCTCTTTCTAAGAGAATCATTACAGAAACAATGACCCCGCTGTTTAAAGAGGGTAATATTTCTGAGGGAGTCTTACTTGGTGTCTATCAAATTGCAAAAGCTACGAACCCAGATTTACCAGTAGAATCTATTTTTTCAATAAAATCTCATCGAACTAGTTATAGAACAAATCGTGGCAGTAACCCCATAGGATTCTTTTTTATTTTGTTTATAATTATACTCTTATTTAGTGGGCGTGGCGGTCGCGGAGGACGTGGTGGTCGCGGACGAACAAGAGATGCGCTTTTAACAGGTTTACTTTTAGGTAGTAGTGGGCGTAGTACAGGCGGTTTTAGTAGCGGTGGTTTCGGTGGTGGATTCAGCGGCGGAGGCGGCGGCTTTAGTGGCGGCGGCGCTTCGGGAGGTTGGTAATGAGTATACCTAATTGGGCCAAAACATACATTCGATCTGAAAAACTAGATGATATTCATAGGGCTGTTAAGGATGCTGAAAATAAAACAGCAGGTGAGATAGTGCCAATGATTGTCAGAAAATCTTCTACTATAGGACACGTACCATTATTAATTATGTGTTTATTGGTAATCGGTGTTTTAAGCTTAGACTTGCTAGTAGTAGAGATGACGTATTTTAATAACTACTATTTGTGGTGCTTTATAAATTTTGTGGTCGTCATCGGCCTTACGACCTTTTTATCTAGGTTTGACTGGATAAGAAGGGTTTTAACAAATGCCAGTGATCAAATCTCACAAGTAGAAATGCGTGCAGAGGTAGAATTTTTTGAAGCAGGTATCAACCAAACTAGAGACGCTACCGGTGTCTTGCTGTTTATATCGGTTCTTGAGAGAAGGGCTGTAGTACTTGCGGATAAAGCGATTGCTGATAAGGTGCCAGCAGAAACTTGGGATGAAATTTGTCAGATACTTGTGAGCGGCTGTAAAGATAAAGAAGTTGAAAGAGCATTTGTCGAGGCTATTTCTAAGTGTGGAGACATTTTAAAAGTACATTTTCCTAGAAAAACTGATGATATCAATGAGCTTTCGGATCAATTTATTATAAAAGACTAATGATGAATAACGAAATACCAATACTTAATTTGGGAAATGATTACTACGATGAGGTGAGTGCCGCATCCTTTCCTGAAGGTATTATTAGATATCAAAACTCTGCATGGGCTAGTAAATTAAATATTCCAACAGACGCTACTACCTGGTTACAGCATTTTCAAAAATTTCAACCAATCCCCAATAACTTAAAAAAGCCACTTGCTCTACGCTATCATGGGCATCAATTCATGCATTATAATCCTAACATTGGGGATGGCAGAGGTTTTTTGTTTGCACAGTTTGAGTACAATAAAAAACTTTATGATTTAGGTACAAAGGGAAGCGGTACGACCCCATACTCTAGGCAAGGTGATGGGTAGCTTACTTTAAAGGGCGCTGTGCGTGAGCTTTTAGCTACGACCTATCTTGAAGCACAAGGGGTGAATACTTCAAAGACATTTTCAATCATCGAGACAGGAGAGGCTTTACAACGAAATGATGAACCTTCTCCTACAAGGTCGGCTGTCTTAGTTAGATTAAACCATGGACATATTCGAATTGGGAGTTTTCAAAGGCTAGCGTACTTACACGAAACAGAAAATGTAAAAAAACTTTTATACTATAGCCTGCAAAACTATTACCCAAACCTTAAGACAAGTGGAGATATTAAATCAGATATTAATCTGTTCTTGTCTGCAGTAGCTGCTGCTTGTGCAAAAACTTGTGCAGAGTGGATGATGGCAGGCTTTTGCCACGGAGTTTTAAACACTGATAATATAAATATATCTGGCGAAAGTTTTGACTATGGCCCGTATAGATTTTTACCTTATTATGATCCTTTATTTACTGCAGCTTACTTTGATCATGAAAAACTATACGCCTATGGTAAGCAACCTCAGGTGATTTACTGGAATCTGCAGCAATTACTTTTAAGTTTTACAACTTTAGATATTGATAGAGAGGATTTGCTAGATGGTCTATCGCTATACTCGAAACAGTTTTCTGATGAATTGATAAAAATATTTATGAAGCGACTTGGATTAGTCCCAGAGAATCAAGTTGAGAATAATAAATTATTTTCGGCTACA
>JAGRAL010000361.1:419-2209 GCA_020434605.1 Bdellovibrionales bacterium | reverse complement strand
TCAAAGATCTTACTAATCTGAATTGGTAGTTTGTATCACCTTCAAATGATAAAACCGTATCCACCATATGTTCTAAAACTTTTGGACCGGCTATACTACCATCTTTAGTTACGTGGCCAATTAGTATCACGCAAATGTTTTTAGCTTTTGCAAGCATCATTAGGCTGCCTGCACATTCTCGAACTTGCGATACCGAACCTGGAGCCGATGTGATTTCTGGCATATAAACAGTTTGTATTGAATCAACAACAAGCACATCTGGTTTAATTTCGTTTGCTAAATCAATAATTGTTTGTAAGTTGTTTTCAGAAGCAACCTCTACAAGTTCTGAGTTAACCCCTAGTCGCTGCGCCCGCATAGCTGTTTGTGATACGCTTTCTTCTGAAGATACATATAAGGTTTTGCGAGAACCTTTGCTTAATCCACCAGCTACTTGCATTAATAATGTAGATTTACCGATTCCAGGATCACCACCAAGTAATATAAAACTGCCTGGAACGACACCACCACCCAGTACTCGGTCTAGTTCGTTATAAGTGGTAGGATATCTTTCTAGCATTTCGGCCTGAATTTGGCGATTTAATGGAACCGATTTTTGTCTCCCTTTATCTAAGCCAATGGCCCAGCCTCTTTGGTCTTGTGCCTGGCTTTTAGCCGTCTCTTCGACTACAGTGTTCCATTGATTACATTCAGAGCATTTTCCTAGCCACTTGGGATATTGGGCCCCACAATTTTGGCAGGAATATATAGTTTTCATCTTCATTTTTGCCATGATTGTTTGCTATCATTAAATAGATGGCCATACAAATAAAATCCCTATTACTGATTTTTCCGCTATTAATTGCTGCGACTGCGCAGGCTGATTTGATCGAAGATTTCCGACAAACCAGATTAAAAACTGACGATTCGGAAGCTTATGCGTCTTTTGAAAAAAAGATGGAAAATTTAGTTCCTTCAGAAAAAGGCATTTTACATTTCGGTCTTGGAATGAAGTTTTATGAGTTGGGTAAAGATGACTTAGCTCAAACTAATTTGAGTGAAGCCTTACGATTAGGGTTTGCTGCTACAGAGCCTGCGCTTTTTTATTTAGGAAAATCATTTGCAAGAAGCGGAAAAAAAGAAGGTGCAAAGCTTGAGTTTATTAAAATCATACAAAAGAAACCGAAGTCATACTTAAAGGAAGATGCACAATTAGAGCTAGCGAAAATATTAATTGAGGAGAAAAAATACAAAGAAGCTAAAATTACATTAAGGTATCTTGAGAGAAGAACAAGAAGTGATTTTTCTTATCCGGATGTACTTTGGAATTTAATTAAGGCGAGTATCGAAAGTGGCCCTGCTAGTAAATCCTGCCTTTGGGTGAGAAAGTTATACTCTAGAAAACCACAGTATTCTGAAATACAAAACTGGAACCTAGATTCTAATTCTTTATTTTTTGGGAAGGTGAAGCTCCCATGTCCAGTTAGCCAAGCAGATCAAAAACGTAGAATTTTAAATCTTGTTCTTAGCGGCCTGTCTGATAAAGCTAAAATGGAATTGGATCAATATGTCGAAAAATATTCAAAAATTTCAAAGTACCAAACAGATTTATTGTTATCACATTATTATATTTTAGAAGGATATACTGTTGAGGCGTTTCAAATTTTAGCTCCTTACTATACTGGATATCAAAATAACTATGATTACTTACTTCTGTTAGCAAAAGCAGCTGTTAGATCGGGTGAGTTTCAAACAGCTGTGGGAGCGTATTACAAGGCTCACAAACTTCGAAAAAACTCTAAGTCAGGAAG
>JAGRAL010000361.1:0-291 GCA_020434605.1 Bdellovibrionales bacterium | reverse complement strand
CAGGCATGGATACGGTATCTAAAAAAGGATTATAAGGGGGCTTTAGCTTCTTTTGATGGCTTAAAGCGTTTTCGTAGAATGAATAAGCAAGATAGAGTTATTTATTGGAAAGCAATGACTTACTACCATCTAAATGACAATAAAAATGCACAAAAACTCTTTCAAGCGCTGATAAATCCTAAGTCACCAAGTTTTTATTCGATAGCAGCTATTGAAAGGCTAAGAAAATTAAATATCAAAATGGATGTTAGAGAATTAGCAAGTTCAGAAACCGCGGTTGAAGAAACAGTA
>JAGRAL010000360.1 GCA_020434605.1 Bdellovibrionales bacterium | reverse complement strand
CCCGAGTTAATGCCACTTACTATCAGTCTTTCTCACCGTATTGTAAAAAACCTATCTGAACTTCGTAAAAATAAAACTTTATCATTTTTACGTCCAGATTCTAAAAGTCAGGTATCTGTTGAGTACGTAAATGGTAAGCCTAAGCGTGTAGATACGATTGTCTTATCTACGCAACACTCTGAGGATGTAACATTAAAACAGTTACAAGAAGCTGTAATGGAAGAGTGTATTAAAAAAGTGGTTCCATCAGATTGGATAGATGCCAAAACTAAGTTTTTTATTAACCCAACAGGTAGATTTGTAATTGGTGGTCCACAAGGTGATTGTGGTTTAACAGGCCGTAAAATTATCGTAGACACTTACGGTGGTCACGGTGCACACGGTGGGGGAGCTTTCTCAGGAAAAGATCCTTCAAAAGTAGATAGATCTGCTGCATACGCTGCCAGACATATCGCTAAAAACATTGTGGCTGCAGAACTTGCCGAAAAGTGTTTAGTGCAAATTGCTTATGCAATTGGCGTAGCTCAACCAGTAAGCATTTTAGTAAATGACTACGGTACAGCTAAAGTACCTACTGAAAAACTCCAGCAGGCAATTAGCAAGATTTGGGATTTAAGACCGGCAATGATCACAGAGACGCTGGATCTTTTAAAGCCTAAATATTCAGCTACTGCAGCTTATGGCCACTTTGGTAGAGAAGAGGCTGGCTTCACATGGGAGCAAGTGAACAAGGTTAATGATCTAAAAGCATTTTTTAAGTAATTTTTTAATTTTATAAAGCAGAGCTATCACATTGTTGCATTCGATAGCTCTGCATATTACAACATTCCCTATGGATCCTAGTCTAATTCGAAATTTCTCCATTATCGCACATATCGATCATGGCAAATCAACTATCGCCGATGGCTTACTAAAGTACACGGGGGCACTTACCACACGTGAAAGTAAAGATCAGTTCTTAGATAATATGGATTTAGAGCGTGAGCGCGGGATTACTATTAAAGCGCAAACGGTTCGTTTAAATTACACAGCAAAAGACGGAAAGACTTATACTTTAAATATTATCGATACACCGGGACACGTGGATTTCAGTTATGAAGTTTCAAGATCTCTGGCTGCATGTGAAGGTGCCTTATTGGTTGTTGATGCTGCTCAAGGTGTTGAAGCGCAAACACTAGCTAACGTATATTTAGCAATGGAAAATGATCTAGAGCTAATCCCAGTTCTTAATAAAATTGATTTGCCCGCCGCTGACACAGAAAGCGTAAAAAAACAAATTGAAGATGTAATTGGTTTAGATGCTTCAGATGCTGTTTTAGCAAGTGCTAAAAATGGAATTGGTATTCAAGATATTCTAGAAGCCGTTATCAAAAAAGTACCCCCGCCTGCGGCAGATAGTTCAAAAGATTTAAGAGCCCTAATTTTTGACTCATGGTTTGATTCTTACCAAGGGGTTGTTATTTTAGTAAGAGTTCGTGACGGTAAGATTAGTGTAAAAGATAAAATAAAATTTCTTTCTAACAAATCAGAGCAAGAAGTAATTAAGTTAGGTGTGTATTCTCCGTTTCCTACAGACCGCAAAGAACTCTATGCGGGTGAAGTGGGCTTTGTAATCTGTGGTATTAAAGATATTCGTGATGTTCGAGTTGGGGATACTGTCACACATGCTAAGGTATTAAATGCTGAACCATTGTCAGGGTTTAAAAAAGTACGTCCCATGGTATTTTCAGGCTTATTTACTGTTGAATCATCAGAGTTTCAAACACTGAGGGATGCTGTTGAAAAGTTAGCACTTAATGATTCCTCGCTTACCTATGAAGTAGAGAGTTCTAGTGCGTTAGGATTTGGCCTTCGTTGTGGTTTTCTTGGTCTTCTTCATATGGAGATTGTACAAGAAAGATTAGAGAGAGAATTCAATTTAGATCTAATTACTACCGCTCCAAGTGTTGTGTATAATGTCTATAAAAATGACGGCACAATGATTACCATAGAAAAGCCTTCAGATCTTCCGGATGTAACTCGTATTGAGAGAATCGAAGAACCCATGATTAGAGCGAACTTACATACGCCTAAAGAGTATATAGGTGCGATCATGAAGCTTTGTGAAAACAAAAGAGGTTCGCAAATAAAAATGGATTACATTACTGAAAATAAAGTAATGCTCGTATACGAAATTCCATTAAATGAAATCGTACTAGATTTTTATGACCGTCTAAAATCATTAACCAAAGGCTATGCATCTATGGATTATGAGATTAGTGGTTTCCAAGAGTCTGACATGGTTAAGATGGATGTCCTAATTAATGGTGATCCTGTGGATGCGCTATCCTTTATGGTTCATAGATCTAAGGCGCAGGGACGTGGGCGAGAACTAGTAAGTAAACTAAAAGAAGTAATTCACCAGCAACAATTTCAAATAGCCATACAAGCGGCGATTGGTGCTAAGGTAATTGCTAGAGAAACCTTAAGTGCGTTAAGAAAAGATGTTACTGCCAAGTGCTATGGTGGTGATATTAGTCGTAAGCGTAAGCTATTAGAGCGTCAAAAAGAAGGTAAGAAGCGCATGAAGCAAATTGGTAACGTCGAAATACCTCAAAAAGCGTTTTTAGCGATTCTTAAAGTTGAGGATTGATGGCAAAACAAAAGAAAGCTTCCGTATCAGAAAGTCTTAGCTCATTTACTGTGGCAGTGTTGATAGCGCTTTCCATTCGCTGGTTACTTTTAGAAGCATATGTGATTCCTTCGGGCAGCATGCTACCAAGCCTTCTGATTCATGATCATATTTTTGTAAATAAAATTATATACGGTGTCCGTGTTCCATTTTCAAAATTATGGCTACTAGAGTTTGCGAAGCCCCAAAAAGGCGAAGTTATTATTTTTCAATGGCCTAAAAATGAATCAATTATTTTTATCAAGCGAGTGATAGCAGGACCCGGCGATGTGGTTTTTTATGACGATGGTAAGCTCTATGTTAATGAGCAATTGGTAGAACAAACTACTGATGTCAATATGTGGGACTATGATTGGCTTAGAGAAGCTGATTTTGGTAACAGCTCGATGTCTGATCACATGTATGTATCTGAAACTCTAGCTGGGGTAAAGTACAGTACACTGGTAAGAAAAGATGTAGTGCCTATGGGTTTTGGGCCGATGACAATTCCGGATAAAAAATACTTTGTGATGGGCGACAATCGAAATAACTCAGAAGACTCCAGGTACTGGGGCTTGGTACCAGAAGAAAATATTTTAGGAAAAGCTATGTTTGTATGGCTCAGCTGTGAAGAGACACTACCTGCGGTGAGCTTTCTTTGCAATCCATTGACAATACGCTGGCGACGACTCTTTCATTATGTTAATTAGTTCGTGAAAAATTGAATATTACCAATAAAACATGTGACAGAAGACTCCTATAGTGTTGATATTATGGGTGAAGTTATATTGTGAATTGGAGGACTAATGGCAAAAAAGGCATCGCTAAAAGAAAGTGCTTCCTCTTTTACTGTCGCAGTTTTGATAGCGCTATCTATTCGTTGGTTACTCTTAGAGGCGTA
>JAGRAL010000359.1 GCA_020434605.1 Bdellovibrionales bacterium | reverse complement strand
GTCAAAGGTGCACCTACCTCTAACAATTTTGCAGCCATTTTTCTGGCATGCCCTGGATGGACTCTATCATCCTTGGTAGAAGTAATAATAAATATGGACGGGTACTTCGTCTTTTCACGAATATTCTGATACGGAGAGTATTTTTTAATATATGAAGCATCCTCGGGACTGTCTGGGTCTCCATACTCCCCAATCCAACTGGCTCCAGCAAGTAACTTATGAAACCTCATCATATCTAATAGAGGGGCACCGCAAATCACCGCCCCAAAAAGATCTGGCCTTTGCATAGCGACAGCTCCCACCAATAGGCCACCATTGCTATACCCTTCAATCCCAAGCTGTTTAGAGGTGGTTATACCCTCTTTTATCAATGCTTCGGCAACGGCAATAAAATCATCAAAAACCTTTTGACGATTGTGCTTAAGTACCGAGGTATGCCAATTAGGGCCAAACTCTCCCCCACCTCTTAAGTTTGCCACAACGTAAGTGCCACCATTTTCTACCCACGTTTTACCTTTTACCGCCAGGTAAGAAGGAGTAAGGCTTATTTCAAATCCACCGTAACCATATAACAAAGTAGGCCTTGGACCTTTCTTTGCAGTATTTCTAACTACTGAATATGGAATCCTTGTACCATCACGCGAAATAGCAAATTTTTGTTCGACAACTAAACCTTTCGTTTGAAATCGACTTGGTAATTCAGCAACTTTAGTTTTCACGCCACTTTTACGAAAAAGCCAAATTTGTGGTGGCGTTAAAAAATCCGTGTATTCTACCAGAGACTTGTCTTCTTTTTCATCTACACTGACAATTCTAGTCATACCTGTTTTGGGAAGTGCAAAAACAGAGCTCTTCCATTTTTTATTTTTATATGTCCACTTTACTATTTCTCCTCGAACCGAAGTAAGAAGAGAAATATACAAAGCTTTACTTGTAGTTTTAAGATCTGTGATTGATTGTTTGTCATTTGGAGTAAAGATTATATTAAGATCAGTCACGGCTCCTGATTTTTCTAAATCAGATCTTGGGATGGCTATTAGGCTTCCAGCTTTTACATTGAATCTATCCCAATTTGATTTTGTTTCAAATATAATTTGATCTTCAACCAAGCCCCACAAAAAAATATCATTAGGTACATCTAAACGTACTAGTTGATTATCATTGTTGTTTATAAAATATTCTGTTTCATAAAAGCTTGGGCTTTTTTGAATCACAGACAATGGTTTTTTAGGGTGATAAAAAACTTGAAACGAGGCAGATACATAATCAACGTTTGCTTCAGTAATAAGTTTGGCATCTTTGTACTTTTGCCCCCTAGTCCACATTCTAACCTGTCTTGGATAGCCCGACAGGGTCAATGTATCAGAGCCAAAACTTGTCGCAAGTAGCACATGGTCCATATCAATCCAAGATACATCCGTTTTAGCTTCAGGAACAACAAAGCCATCTTGAACAAATGTTTTTTCTGTCAGGTCAAACTCTCTAACAACGACCGCGTCTTTTCCGCCGCGAGAAAGTTTTAATAAACAACGCTTATATTCGGGTTCAAAGCAGCTAAGCCCTTTCCAAACCCAATTTTCATTTTCATTTTTCGCTAAATCATCAATATTAATAATTTCTTCCCACTTAGGCTTTTTTGCTGCGTAGCTAGAAAAGGTAGCTTTACGAAATATTCCCTTAGGGTTTTTAGGCGTCTGTAAATAGTGATATACGTAATCCCCGCTCATGCTGACATAAAAAATTCTGTCATCTGCTCCCAAAATATAACTAACATCTGCCTTTACTTTGCTAAACTGAGACTTAGTTTCATATTTCTTTTTTGTTATCTCGTTTTGCTCTTTAACCCACTTTAAAGCAATATCACCCTCTATATTTTCGAGCCAAAGAAATGAGTCTTTTGGGCTTTTAGATAATGACGAACATCCCACTATAATAAAACAAACGATTGAACTTATAAAAAACTTCATTTTCTTCTCCTGGGTCATCTTACTAGTAATGCGGTGGTTTTTCATCGCCTTGATTTATATTATCATTAGATATCTTTGTATGAAGAAGCTTTAGCATTTTCTCGACATCATCTAGTTTTTTCTGTTGTTGGTAGATGACATCATTTAATTGCTCTAACAAGTGGTCTTGGTGGGCTAATTTAATCTCTAAGTCTGTAATACGGTCTGTGTCACTCATTTTACCTTACTCCTAGAGAGCATTAAACAATAGTTTTGGGATTAAATCCATGATCTCATTTGACACCACCAATGATTTTTAACAATTTTTATAGGCGCAATTGATCTTTTTTTCTCCCTCTCTTACATCTTGAGTCGAATTTTCATTTAGGGGGGCCAAATGAATGTTCTAATCTGTCTTTTATGTCTTTTTATGAGCGCGTCAGCATTTGCGGGCAATTGCCGCTGTATTTATAAAAGCGGAAGTCCTAAACAAGCCACTCAGGTGAATAAGCACTGGTGGGGCACATCTATGAAGTATTACTGTGATTATACATGCTATATTGATGGCAAAGAAACTACCATCCGTGCAAATCACAGCACATGGTGGACGGGAAAAGAGCAAGGTAACGAGTTTATTTGCGAGGGAACGGTCTATAAAGAACAGTATTCTACGTATTCAAACTGGTTTTACTACTCTTATGTAAAGAGCAATCCTTTCGAGGCTGAAGACTCAGAAACGGAAGAGCTTCAAAGTCTTGCAAAATCAAAAAGCTGTAGATAAAAAAATACCTGTATTTAAAATACAGGTATTTTTAAATTAGGTATTTAAGTTGTGATTATTTACCTTTTTTACCTTTAACTGCTGGTTTTGCTGGAGCTTCAGCAGCAGGAATATCAATCAATTCTACTTCGAAAATCAAAACAGAATTTGGAGGTATGCTTGGACGTCCTCTCTCACCGTAAGCAAGCCCTGGTGGGATAAAGAACTGGTACTTAGAACCTTTAGACATCAACTGTAAACCTTCAGTCCAACCTGGAATTACACCACGAACTGGAAACTTTGCTGTTGGATTTCTTTTATAAGAAGAATCAAACTCAGTTCCATCAATTAAAGTTCCACGGTAATGCACTTCTACAGTATCATCATCACCAGGAGATGGACCATCACCAGCTGTAACCACTTTGTATTGTAAACCACTAGCTGTTACTTTTACT
>JAGRAL010000358.1 GCA_020434605.1 Bdellovibrionales bacterium | reverse complement strand
TAGTATTTTTTGAAATTTTTCTTCTGAACCATCGATGCTAAAAATCATCCTTGTGTTTGAATTGTCAATTATACCAGTGTCGTCGTTTACTACTAAATCACTCATTCTCTGGGTTACTGTAATGAATGAGCCACCAAATTTACGAACGTTGGCCGTAGAGAATTTAAAAAAATTAAAGCATTTCCTAATAAAAAATGGTGTTTCGTCAGCAATAAACACCAGCTTTTTATCTCTTTTTGTAAGCATATCAAAATTAAACTTTGCCATTACTGCTGCCATTCCACCTTGACCAAAATCAGGATCATTAGCCTGAAAAATCTCTGAAAAATTATAATATGTGAGTCTATTATTTGAATTGGATGAATTATCTGATTCTTTAAAAGCGTTTGAATATACGCCAGTTGTCCATCTCTTTAATAAGTTTAATCTTGGGAATGAAGAAGTCTTTTTGCAAAAGTCGAATAATGATGGGTTACTTGGACGAGATTGTACATAAATTGAAACTGCTTCTTCGATTAATGCTCTTGTTTCTTTTGATAAAAACGACTCGCCCTCCTCTAGGATGAGCACCGATACGAAACTAGCTAGGATATTTGTTATTTCTTCGTTAGATGCCGTTGAGTTTATATAACTAAACGGATTAATGCCGGAAGGTTCATTTAGATTTAATTTATACTCAGTACCTCCGAGTAACTGGGTCTCTTTTGAATGTGAACCACCAACATCTACTTTTATAATTTCGATGTTGCTGTCATTATATAGAGCATCGGTCACAAGGTTGGTTAATACTGATTTCCCACTTCCACTTTTACCACTAATTATTACAGAAAAATTATCATATTTATCATCAAATACATCAATGTAAGATAAGGAATCATCAGACCGATGAATTCCGATAGATCTCTCTTTTACTTCTGGATTTTTTCTAGCTTCTCCGCTTGTAACTATTGGAAGATAGCTAGTAAGTCCCGATTGAGTCTCTTTTAAAGACACATGCATAGGGTTCCCAACCAAGGTAGATACATAGGTTGGAAACGCTCCATAGGTCTCAAGTTCAAAATCACCTATTGGCTTTAAAATATGAATAGCACTCTCTGCATCTTTGATTAAATCTGTAGCATCATATCTACTTAAACAAATAACAAACTCGAATTCAAAAAGTTCATCACCATTTAATGATATATCTTCAAGAATTTTTTCAGTTTCATGGTACCTTCTAGCAGCTACCCTGCCTTCACCAACTTCATTTATTTTTGACTTTCTCTTTAAATGAGTTTCACTTAGCTCTCTCTTGATTTTTCTACATGAAAATACGATTTTAAATGGTTTGGGTATTAAATCCTTTAATCTTGCTAAATAACTAAGGTCTGTCTCATTTACTGATACCTTATTAAGTCTTATAAATCCCTCAAAGCTTGTTCCGAAGTTAAGATATCCAAACTCTTTCTTTATATGTTGAGAAAAGAACTGTGGGAATGGGATTTCGTGTATTTTAGGTGCAGTTAAATTTACCCCCATAGATCTTAAAGGTGTTAAATCATAGCACCCGTTTAATTCATTATAAAACTTTGCCTTTTTAAATCCGTTTTTAAATAATTCCAAAAAACTGGAGTTTTGTTTAAAGATGTGGAATTGTACTAGATTCTCTGAGCGTGATATTTCATTTATACTTTTATGTCTGGAAAATTTTGAGTTTGTTGAGCCACAATAGATTGAACTAAAAATCAATCTACAAGTGACATCATAGCTTAAACTACTTAAAAATGAGTTTAAAGTCGACTCAATTGAGCTTGAATCAAGAAGTTCAGAGTCAAATAGTGAAGAATTAAATGAAACCCCTCTAGACCCATTATCCAGAAACCAATTAAGATTATTATCTTTTTCTACTGACTCTACTATTTTTGGAAACATAAACTACCTTTGGTAAAAATTTATAAGATAAATAATCTCTAATAAATTTATCTCTTTTGGTGAGCCTGATAGGTACAAGAAATATGCCAATTAAAGCTAGAATTCCTATTGCAAAGAGATCATATTCTCTTGTCCTGAAAATAAATTTAAATAATAAAAATCCGCCAGACATAAAAATAATATCTTCAAGTCTTAGAAGAAAGACCGTTGATTTATCATTAAGAATCCTAGAGGATTTTCTACCCATTAGAACAAACTCCTAATAGTTTCTATCAGCGCTGGCCCACCAAAAACAGCCAATGCACAAAAAATTCCACCCATTAAGATAGTCTTACCTACTTGAGCAGCACCAAACGTCCACAGAACTGCTCCTAGGCAAATGCCACCTAATACTGAAGCCTGTGCAACATTTACCCAAAGCTCTGTTGTTCTTCTCGCTGCATCCTCTAGTCTTGCAGCTTCTGCTACTGAAATTAATATTAATAGTATATTCATCGTTACTCCTTAGTTTGAAATTGATGGTGGAATGATTTGCAATTCCTGATCTTGATGAACAAATACATTTTCATTGCTTTCATCCCTAACCCATCTATCAATTTTATATAATTTCCAACCTCCTGGTTGAACTAACCCCTTTACCTTCTCAGGTAACTTCGCGCCCAATAGGCCAGCACCCTCAGCTTGTAATGTTTTTGGACCATTTACTTTTGCATCTAAACTGTCTTTTAACATTTGATTTTCTTTTGATATTCTGTTGATTTTCTCAATATCAGAATTTGTATTAAGAACATAAAGGCCAGCAATTGTTCCCGCTATTCCAGCCCATAAACCGGCATGACTTCCTTTACTTTCACCCTCAGGAGCTGAAGCAGCTCCAACCACTCCACCAATTAATGAAGCACTGCCAATTATAACCAATCCCTTTTCTTTTGGTGTTAATGATGAACAGGAAACACATAGTGCTGTTAATACTAGATACTTTTTCATTTTTACCTTCTATATATTATTCTCTGAGAGTTTGTGAACGGGACTTGTTTTGAAACTGGCTCAACTAGAGATGAGTTTGTCTTTAATGTTAAACCATAGGAATTTGTAAGAACGTGCTCAAATTGATTAGTCTGTTCTCCATTGTAGTATGGCTTGA
>JAGRAL010000357.1 GCA_020434605.1 Bdellovibrionales bacterium | reverse complement strand
TGTGAAATAGCTGGACCAATTCAGGCCTCGAGGCGCTCCCTATAGAGCACTCTAAGCTCATAGCCCAGGAGGCCGATAAGATAAACCATAAAATCATAGGTGGAAGGTGTAACTAAGAAAAAGCGAATAATCCAGTCTTAGCTATAAAGCTGGGGGCATAATGCAGTGCTAGTCTAACTAAATGATTTATGACTGGATAAAATGATCTGTAATTTCTATCCAGTCATAAAGATTGCTAAGAATTATGACAACTAATAGTTTTTAATAAAATAATAGCAAATATAAATATGTTGTCCCTATATTATGTGGCTCCGACAAACACTGTAAAACTACAATTAATGAAAGATATGATGGGTTTAATGTATAACGACATCAATAATGACGATGCTGTTAAAAGAATTTTAGCGCCAATCAGTGGGGCAGTAGTTGTAAAGAATGAACAATTAAAATCTGTACGCGCTAACACTGCAATAGAAAAGTTATTAGCAGCCAGAGATCTTCGTAGGTTTATGGAGCAACAACTTGAAGTCGCAAAAAAGATACTGAACGAGGTGGTTGTGGCCCAAGACCGTGATGCTCTGAACGATGAGACTGTACTAGAAAGGAAAAGAATTTGCAGTAGGAGATATTTTATTTAATAACAAAAGGGATTGGGTAAAAGTAAAAGTTGTTGGCATCCAATTAGATGGTAAATACATCATTGAGTTTTTAGAGGGTGACCTTAGAGGGGAAAGAGGTGGTAGTTGGAGTGCGGCTAGTATGAGCCGAGTGCCATGACCAGCTACCGTGAAAATGTAGATAAAAACCTAGGTCACTAATTAAGCAAAATCCCCATCTTTTAGGGGAATTCAAGATTGACTAGATTTAAAATCTAGGCGAAATTATGCCTTTCCTAACGGTGGAGTAGTCAAGTGGTTAGGCAGCGGTCTGCAAAACCGTTTACGCCGGTTCAATTCCGGCCTCCACCTCCAAATTTCTCTAAAAGCAGTTTCGAAAAATCAATTAAACCGTGGAAATCACAAACCAATAGATTCAGTAAGTTACCCAGTTCGGATCACCTAAACCATAACGGCACATAACCAGCAATAACCGTAAAAAGTGCATTTGCAGGTGTCATCAAAGTGCTATCGTTTTACCCGGCTAGGTCAGGCTGGCTCGATGATAGAGGTGAACCACTACGACGATCCACGCTACGCAGTTGCCGATGATTCCCTAGGCTAAGCTTGGACTACTTTACAGGGCTTTATTACTATCCAGAAATTTCATTGGATACTTGGCGATGATGAATAGCAATAGTAAAAGTCCTACTAAAAAAACTCCTCCCATATAACCAAATATGGCAAAGGCTTCTTTGGCCTCTTCTCTCCCCATGCTTGGGCCAAAGATGCCTGCAAACAGCCAAACAAAAGGATAGAGCAGCCCACCAATAGAAATCATATATGAGCTAACAGTTTTTAAGACCATAGGTGCCATCGAAAGAGCCAGTAGTAGAAGCGAGGCAAGTGACATCGCCCCTATGCCCGTAGCATGAAAATGAAAGCGTTGATAATAACGCCAATTCTTATCTGTTTCAGATTTAATTTTAGATTCGCGCGCAGTCGTGTCTTCAATAGACATAATCTTCTCATTTGCTTGTAAACCATTAGCAATTTTATCTTTAAAGTATGCTTCATTAACGCCAAATAAAATAGCTATGAGGACACCACCGAACATTCCGAGCACTGCTAGTAGGTAAGGTATTCTTTTATTCATATGATTCTATCCTTTTGAACAATCATTTTATTATACATGAGCACTTTATACGGGGTAGCGACATTCTGTTGTGCAGGTTTCCGCTACAATAACCTGAAATGTTTGAGGCAAGATCGACTTTATTTTTTCATAAATAAATTGAGCCAACACTTCACTGGTTGGATTCTCTAGTCCTTTAATTTCATTTAAGTAACTATGATCTAGTAACTCTATAATAGGTTTCGTTGCATCACTTATTTCTTTATAATCCACAAGTCAATCATATTTAGGATGTTTTTTTCCTCGAAGTACAATGGTTGCTTTAAAGCTGTGTCCATGCAGACGACTACACTTATGATCGTCAGGTAATTTAGGTAGTCTATGGGCAGCTTCAAATGAAAAAGTTTTTCGTAGCTCTAACTCTTTCATCTTCAAAGATTTTCCACTTTAGGAATAATCTGCAAGAGAATCTCTTCTGCTTGCTGAGGGTCAAAATCCTGGTGCTTTAGTTTTTTGACATCATAATCAGAAAGAACGATATGTTCGGTCGGTTTAATGTCATGCTTTGCTAAGCAGTGTTCAACGCACTTTAAAGCGCAACCATCGAGAGCTAGTATTTTATCTGCGCTCTTTGCAACGTGAACGAGTGATTTAACATCCCCACCTACTCCTGCAATGCAACTCATTTCGATTAAACTTCTACGATCTAGCTGAATAGCAATATAGTTAGCCATTTGGGCTGCAGTAGAGCAACCAGAGCATGAGTAGACGATTTGTTTGCTTTTTTTCTCTGACTTTACTTCCATCACTTCAATGTAGAGCAAAAATTGTGTGGCTTGATATGATCTAGGTCATGTTTAGCCGTGGTTTATCACAAAGGTTTGCCTCAGGATGAGAGTATAGATGTTATACATCCCTGAGCCTCGAAGTGGG
>JAGRAL010000356.1 GCA_020434605.1 Bdellovibrionales bacterium | reverse complement strand
TATTTCTATCTCAATTTTCAAAAGAGCAGTTTGTCAAAGAAATGGAAAAAGAGTTTGATCGAGCTAAAAAAGATCAAAATTTTACTTCATTTTATTATATGTGCACAGAGTATGCTGTTGCTAATGCAGACTACCTAAATGACTTAGATGGTTCTCAGGAAATGTTGACAAAGTTGGGTGTGCTTAAAAAAATACACCCCATGTTAGACGATTTTAAATTAAATTCTATAGCCGACTACTATACAGATGTAAGTAAAACCGTAGCGTCTATTTGTAATTATTTAACAAAAAAAGATGTTTTTGCTTCTAAAAAATTTAATTCTGATTATAAGTACTTCAGGCCATGGTTTTTAGATTACATGCAGCTTTATAATATTCAAGCTGTTAGCCTATATGATGAAGTTCCTGTATCTTTGGTAGAACAAGATGGCTTTGAATTACTTCCTTCTGCAATGAAACATAAGTGTTATGCTGCAAGCGACTGTGCTAGATTAGCTCTAGATGCAAGTGTTAGTCTTTATGCAGTAGCGACTTACTCCGAGGCATTTTTTAAGACACAATCTGAATTATTATCTCCAGATTTATTTAATCCTTATTCTGAGCGGGTAGCTTGCAATACATACGACCCATGGAAGCGTAAGCGTAACTCTATTAAAATGTTAAGTTTAGACCTTTTAAATGTAGCCTTATTTTCATGGAACCCAAGCCCGTTGCTTGTGGCATTTGATATACAAGAAGGGCAAGTGGTTAATTTCGATAAATTTATTGAAGATGGTAAGATTCAGTACTCTGCTAATTTGACTAAAGATAAAGTTAGGGCCTCACTGATTGCACGTTTAGGTCCTATCAACGGTAGTGCCTGTCAAGTTGTGATTGGAGCAGTTCCAGTGAATGCAGGCGAAGTGTATACAGGTGCTTACGGTCTATTAGGTGTTAATTTTGCTTATAACAAAACATACTCAAGAACTTCTCAGTCGCAATTTGAAGGGGTGAAGCTTCCTGCTCAACGTGGTGTGCCGTTAGTTGATAATAAATCTTTATCTCTTGGTGTGGGTTGCCAGTTATTCTTTACACCTCTAAGTAGAGCAGAGTTTAGCCAACTACAGGAAAGAGATTTTAGTCCAATAAAATTCGCTCTTACTTTATTTAGAAGTATCTTTAATTTTTTTGCGTTCAAAAAGCATCCAGATGTGCCGCAAGCATTACGTTATGACATTAACCAAGTTTATGAGAGTTATTCAGTTAACGGTGGTGTACCTAAGAAGTGTGTAAAACGGTTATCACAGCAAAAGCGTTGCTTTGAAAGTTCCTGTGAGGAGGCAACAGTTGATTTTATGGAAACTACTTTTGGGGGAAAGGTGAGACGCCATTATTACGATAAGTGGAGTGGTAAAACAGTTATTCACATGAGCTCTTGTGATGGTTTTTACGAAATAGATAGTAGTCGGTCAGGTTGTCTATCATCACGTGATCAGCGTAACTACAAAGAAAAAGTTAAGGCTTTTGGAAGTTGTAAACTATGATTCTTCTGGTGCAATTACTTACGGGTGTTCTACTTGCCGACATCACTATATCTGTTCCAATGGATGCTAGTGGCCATCGGGTTATAAAGCTTGAATGTACTTATGATGAAGAGGCTTGTAACAATTTGTGTGGTGATTATACCTGTATGTATCCGGTATCAAGTTGCCGTGATTGTATGTCTACATACAACAATAATGTTCAAATATTTCTAGTGAGTTTGGGGTCCTACTTACAAGTAGGAGATGAGGTTATGCTTAGTGAAGCAAAAGATTATTTGCAGTCGGATAAACTTATGATCTGGGATTCGCGAAGTATTTATAACAATTCAGAGTTTAACGGACTATTCTTGCGAAATCGGTTCTCTTCACTTTGTGCTGAGGGTAGTTTTTCTCAAAATCCATTAATCCTTGATATTTTAGATAAAGACAGTAAATTTTCTTTTGATAAGCCTAAGCTTGTAATGTGTTTTTATGATCAATTGGGATTAAAATTAAACAAACTAGCTATCAAAAAGGAGCTTTAGTTTAAAATACCTCATTTTTTTCGTTGCTAAATCTATACAATATCATATTGTTCCTAACATGCTTAATCATAAGACTATTGTTGAGTTTAAAAAATCTTACTCGTACAGTTTGGCGTTTTCTCGTCAGATTGAACTTTCTAGCATGGTTCGGACTAATGAGATTGCGTATGCTGTTATGGGGTTAGAACATTCTCCAGTTATTACGCTTGGTAGACGAGCGAATAAATTGCTTGATCTTCAGATTGACGAGAAAACAATTAAAGGCCTTGGATATGAAGTTGTGCAATCAGAGCGTGGTGGCCAGGCTACTCTTCATCATCCTGGTCAATTAGTTATATATCCAATTTTACCACTAAAAAACTTTAATTTAGGTATTCGAGCGTATGTGGATTTGCTTTTGGTTGTTACTAAGGATTTATTGAGCAGTTATGGCATACATACAATGTTAGGCTCAGAGCGGCCAGGGCTTTATACTGCTAGTGGAAAAATAGTTTTTATAGGTATCCGCGTTGAAAATGGTATAAGTCGCCATGGGATCGCAATCAATGTAAGTAATGATTTAAGCGAGTTTCACTTAATTGCATCTTGTGGAGTTATAGACTCAAAGTTAGATAAAGTGAGTCATTATGTTAATATTGATACAAAGACATTATTCTTACAGTGGCAAGACTTCTTGCGTATTCGACTTGAAGCGCTCTTGACATCAGTTTAGTAAGCTATTATTTTTTGTGTTCAGTGGGGCGTTAGCTCAGTTGGTAGAGTATTACCTCGACAAGGTAGTGGTCACTGGTTCGAGTCCAGTACGCCCCACCATTCACTAGGCGACAACTTTCACCTCTAAATCCATGTAAAATTATCGACACAACTATAGTGTAGTTTGCCCCAAAAACTATCTGACCAATATCTAGTTTTAATAACATTTTCATCTCATTTTCCGATGAGAAATTATGAATAAAATTGTAGAATCCATAATATTATTACTAGTCTTATCTGCTTGCCAAGAAGCACCTGTGGGTGAACCGTTTTATTCTTCGACAACAAGTGAGCCTAAAATTTTAGTGTCGCAAATTTTAGCGGGTGGTGAAAGTATTTCACTTTACGATATCGACGGAAATCTAATTAGTTTAGTGGCAGATTTTGCCATTTTAAATTTTGACCCTGATGGACTAGCAGTAGTAAACGATGAAGAGTTTTATGTAACTTTAGATGGAACAGATCAAATTAGAAAAATGAATTTATCTGGTGAAGTTTTGCAAACAATTACCAACACAAACTTTTCTGGTAATCTTTTAAAGATGGCAAAGCTTGGAGAGGAACTCTTTGCTACAGAGGGAAATTTTATTGAGAGCTTTAGTACTTCTGGATCTAGAATTGGGAATCCACGTATTGGAACCACTATTGGTGGCTGTGTGCTTAGTACACCCTACGCGATTATCACAACTCCTGAGAATTATCTAATTACTGTGGGCACAGGAAACGATAGAATCAATGTATATGACGTTTCTGATCCAGGAAATACCCTTTGCGTAGACTCTGATGCTACTCTAGGTAACGTAAATCCTACAGCAATACTACTACATTCAAACGGGGATTTATATATAGCGACTCAAACAGATGATGCCATCTATCGATATAGCTACTCAGCTGGTACGATCGGTGCGGGTGCACTTCTGTATCAACCAGGCACTACTATACTAAACAATCCTACTGAAATGATAGAACTTCCAGATGGTAGTATTATTATCGCCTCTGATGGAACCAATAATATTATTCAAATAGATGAAGATGGAAACTTACTGAATAGCGCCTTTATCCAAAGCACGTTTACAGGGCAAGTTGGTCAAATGGTAATTATCGGGGGGAGCAATTGAAGTTACTACTGAGTCTCGTGATGATAGCATTTATGACGTCTGCAGCCTTTGCGGGTGACCGCGGAGATGTAAGTGTGTCTTTATCACTTGGAGATCCTGTAGGTTCAGTTTTAAATCCTGATGATACATACTCATACTATGAGGGGATAGGTATCGACGCGAAGCTTTATATACCTGTGATGTATGGGTCAGATTCTAATTTGAGTTTAACTTTTAATTACAAATATTTTGATTTAGACAATACAACCGAATCGAGCATCAATGAATCTGCTGGGCTAACGGGGCCTGGGTTAGGTTTTGATATAAGCTTTCATGTGTTATCACTTGGAGCGAGTGCTGAGTTTTTACAAATGGAAGTAGAACAATCCAGCTCATCCGGCACAACCAAACAAAAATATGATTTTATGAATATTTCGTATTATGCAGGTCTAATAAAACATTTTAAAAACTTTCAATTGGGTGTTTTATACTCCATTGATACGGCTACAATTTCAAAAGATGATACTGGTGCTGACAAAGACTCTGACTTTGAAAACAAAACAATCTGGCTGACACTAAAGTTTGACTTAGAT
>JAGRAL010000355.1 GCA_020434605.1 Bdellovibrionales bacterium | reverse complement strand
TGCTGAAGCTATATATTCCTTATGAAACGGACTGCCTTTTGTATAAATATTAAAAGGTGGCCCCAAATGAATATCAGAAGTAAAAACTTGCTTAACTAGACTGATTCTTAACTCAAGATTTCTATCGCTTAGTACAACTTCTTTGGCATTTAATTCTTTTGCTGGAAGTTTAGTTACATCACGATCCATAAACACATTCTTAAAATCTAGATGTAAAAAAGCTGAAGTTTCTAAAAGTGCTTCGTAAACTTCAAATAATTGAAATGGATTTTTAGGTGTAATCAGAACATCGCCAGTTTTTTGATTCACTTCAATGGACTCAATGTTTTTGTCCTTTTGTAGAGCCTCAATATGCTTGCGTCTTTCATCAGATGTTGCATCAGCTGCAAATGATGCTTCAATGACCGGGCTATAGATGTTGTATTCGCCTGCACCGTTGATAGATAATAATAACTTAGTTCTTTCGCCATTTAGACCGTAACCAATGGCCCAATGTAGGTTAAATAGAGGTGCGTTTTTTGATGGCTTTAAAAGTACTGCCATCATCGTGTGATCGACAGCGAACATACCACTAATTTCGGCCATTTCTAATAGAACAACTTTGTCAGCAGTAGCTGCTTTGTCCTTGGTGGCCTCTTTATATTCTTTAATAGCGGCGCTTTGTATCTCTTCAAGGTCTAAGTGTATTTCAGAGCCAAAAGAGATGGAGGAAATCAGTAAAATAATAGCTAACGTACCGTATTTGTGCATAGGGGCAATATAACTGCTTATGAGGATTATTGTTGATAAAAGAAGCTTTGATGTAATCATTTTACCTGCTGTGTAGTTCTTTGACACCTAATCCAATAAAAATACTAGTGCTTGTGCTAAAACTCTATTATTCTCTCGCCATGAAATATTTTAAGCCATTATCTCTTGGTCTATATTTATATACACTACTAGTCATACTTTGGGGGGCTTGGGTGCGCATATCTAAGTCAGGAGATGGCTGTGGAGATTCGTGGCCTCTATGCGATGGCAAAGTAATTCCTAGCACAAAAAGCTTGGCAACTTGGATTGAGTTTAGTCATCGATTAACAACGGGCCTGTTTGGTATTTTTGTCGTTGTTTTGTGTGTCATGGTATTAAAAAATAAAAGCTCAAATGTTTATTTAAAGAGAGTGGCAAAATTAAGTGTGTTATTCACTATCAGTGAAGCGCTACTAGGCGCAGCTTTAGTTAAGTTTGGATTAGTGACAGATAATGATAGCTTTTTAAGACTTTTTGTCATGGGACTTCATCAAGTAAACAGCTTGTTACTATCCGGCTTTATTGGACTCTGTATTATTTTTTATAAGTCAGATATCAAGGTGCATTGGTCGATGATAAAGACACTTTTATGTTCTTGCTTCTTATTATTAGCGGCCACTGGAGCTATAGCCTCTTTATCCACTACTCTTCACCCTTCCACATCACTACTAAGTGGTTTACAGGCCGACTTATTTGAAAATTCTCACTGGATTATAAAATGGAGAAGTATCCACCCGATATTAGCTACGGTTTTGGGAGGAACTTTACTTTATGTATTTATCTTACAGGGAGCTAAAACGGGGTTTACAAAAGAACTTAAAGATTTAATACGTTTATTTGCTGTAGGTCTAATTTTTGGTGCTTTAACATTAACGTTTTTATCACCGATGTGGATGAAGCTAACACACTTATTGTTAGCCCATCTCTTATGGTTGTTTTTACTTAGATATCTAGTTCAGGTAATCTCTAAATTGAGCGCCAATGGTCGTAGGGTCTGAGGAGCCATCCAAGATATCATCAATTTGACCGCAAATATCTTCGTTAGATGAGCCCCCACTACAATATAGGCTTTGTATGTTTAGTATAGCTTCTCCTAGCTCTTCATCACTGCTGTTATTCATACTAGGGCCTCCGCCAATGGCTCCGGCACTTAAATCAGGAGTGCTTTGACCGTCCCAACCAGCATCTAAGCGAGCCATAAGAGTTGAAGAATATGAAAAGCTACCAAACATGGCCATGCCAGTAGAACCAGATGCATTACAAGCTTCATATGCCAGGTCTGCATTTGCTAGGGCGTCATCTCTATCATCACCTTTAAAATATAAGGCAGACATAAATGAATTCATTTCTGAACCTGTGCCCTCTTGAATATCTGAAAATATTTGAGCAAGTGTACTTGTATCTAAACCTTGAAATAAAAACTCTGCAGCACACTTTAACTTATTGGCTCTTTCAGAGTCATCATCAGCTAAGCTTGCCACACAGGCTTTTGCATCATCAGATGTAGCAGGTGTAATTTCATCTAAACAATTACGAGCATTTGAGTAATCTAGAATATCATCGTCTTCTTCGCAGGCAGCAAAGATAAATAGGCAACAGAATATTAGGCTGAGTTTCTTCATGAATTCTCCTTGTATGCTATATAGGCTAACAATATTTTATCGTCAGATTAAGTATAAATATAAAGCCTAGACAAGACCAAGGTTTAGAGGCTCAGCAAGAGAAATAAGGAAACCACTAAAAAAATACTGCTGCCTACTAGTTTACTATTATTAATCTGGCTAGACTGCAAATATCCATCAAAATTTCTCCAAAACTCTCGATTGTAAGGGACAAATTTCATAACACCATCCTTGATGTCTAAAAGTGTATTCACAAATTATTAGCTACAAATCATAATATTATTAGAAATAGATTTGCGACTACTGTTCCGGCATATATGAAATAAACTGGCTCTTTTTATTTGGAAACTGTTGAATGGCCTTTGTTACTAGGGTTTTTAGTAGGGCTTCGTGCGGGGTGTTTTTCAAGAGGTTAAAAACCGTGGCATAAATCTCAGGAGAGGCAATACCTTCGTTAATGATTCCTTTACCCATTTCGATAACACTGTCGTACGGCATTTTGTGGGTCTTGATTTTAAATAAAAGTTGTCTATATAGCTTATCGCCAATTTCTTCAGGTCCAAACATACTTACAAAAGTCTCTGCTTGTTTTTGGACTTGATGCTCTAAAAGAGCATCTACGACCTTATGTAAGTAGACAGAGTTTTTATCAATAATGACACTTCCTTTTAAAAAGTAGTCCAGAGCATCGTCGTATTTTTTATTACGCAATAATGAAACCCCGGCCTCTAATAAAGTGGTCGAAACTGAGGTTTTGATATCTTCAGTTTTTCTTTCTAACTGTAAGTAATGCATATAATACTTTTCAACATCGCTAAATCGAAACGATTTTATGCAAAGTGCAAATGCATATTTTAATATCTTAGGGCTTAGTGGGTAGTGAGCAGATATTTTTTCAAGAAGTTTATATGCACTGACATATTCTTCGATTTCAAACTGGGTTATAAATTCTGCTACTAAACAGCGAAAGTGTAGGGGGATAATTTTCTGTCCCTGTTTGAAGTGGGATATGGCTTTTCCATAGTCTCTTTTTAGTCGGTAGATTTCTCCCAAATAATATAGAGCTAAACTTGGTTTTGCCGCTAAATTGATAGCCATTTCAAAATGAATGATTGCATCCTCAGTTTTACCTGCCTGCTGTAGACCCCTTGCTTTTGATAACATGGTTTTATAGTGATTTGGAGTCGTTTTAGATTCGATGATTCGTATAAGCTTTTCAGAGATAGCCTCGGTAGTAAATGGTTTTAAAATATAGCCATCTACGTCTTCATCGGCTGCATCCACAACAGCAGAGTCTGTAGCATTTTCAGTAACTACAACAAAAATCTTCTTAGTCTCATCCTGACAATACTCGGACTGAAAAGACACAAGGTCTAGTCCGAACCTATCGTGTATCTGAAAATCGGTAAAAATAATCTCAGGCTTATTAATACGCACAAATTCGACGGCATGATGAAAGTTCTTTAATGAGGTGATGGAGCCCTTATCGACCCCAAGACGCATGAGTGCCAATTCAAGCAAATGTCTGCTTGTACTTGATTTATCCAAGATCAGAATCTTTTTATTAGCTAGGTACTCTTGCGTATTTAAAGCCATAAAATCCTCTGGTTAAATGTAAAAAAGGCTACTCTTCATTATAACTTAGAAACAGCTAAGGTGCGGGATAAATTTTTATTAAAGATTCTGTTGTTGTTTATAGTCTAAAAAGTCTCAAATTAGGGCGTGCTATTAATGTATTAAACTAGGACATTTTTTTAAAGTTAGCAGATTGGTGAATGTCAAAAAGAAACTTATCAAAACGCCTTTTTGACAATTTAAGTCACTGATTTAAACAACATGATTGGCATATATTTTTTTTGGGTCTAAACTCACCTCATGATTTTACTTACAGGTTTTCCAGGATTTTTGGGTTCATTTTTAATCTCATCTCTTTTAGACCTAATCCCTAAAGAGACTCAGATTGTATGTCTTGTGCAGGATAAGTTTTTAGCATTAGCAAAAGAAAAAATATCTAGCCATCCCGAGTGGACGGATAGGGTGCTTGTCGTTATTGGTGACATTACTAAAGCAAATCTTGGCCTAACCAAAGAATGGAATGATAGAGTCGAAAACATTTATCACTTAGCAGCTGTTTATGATTTATCTGTTTCTAAGGATCTTGCACATACTATAAATGTAGAAGGCACTAAAAATGTTTTGCAGTTTGCTAAAGCCTGCAAACAATTAAAGCGCTTGGACTATGTATCTACTTGTTATGTCAGTGGTAGAATACCAGGACACTTTTTTGAGACCGACTTAGCCAAGGAACAAACATTTAATAATTTTTACGAAGAGACTAAGTTTCATGCCGAAGAAGAAGTCGAGAAAGCTAGGCGTGATGGTTTACCTGTAACTATATATCGCCCAAGTATTGTTGTTGGGGATAGCGCCAGTGGTTGGACGCAAAAGTTTGATGGCCCTTATTATATAATGCAGTGGGTGGATAGACAAAAATTTGCGGCTGTGCTCCCTGCATTGGGAGATTATGAACGAATTCAAGTTAACTTGGTGCCGGTTGATTTTGTGTCAAATGCAATCGCAAGACTTTCACAGCAAACATTTAGTATCGGAAAAACATATCAGCTTGCTGACCCTAATCCACCTACAATAAAAGAATTTTTAGGATTACTTGAGGGGGTAATGCACAAAAAAATACTTACAGTGCCATTCCCTGCGTATTTAACAAAACTGTCATTAAAGCATATTGCGCCGTTAAGAAACTGGATGAAAATCAATCCAGACACAATTGACTACTTTACTCATCCTACAGTCTATGACACGACTAATGCTACAGAGGATTTAGGGAGACTTGATGTAAAGTGCCCTAAATTAAAATCTTATTTGCCTAAGTTGGTTTCACACATGCAAAGTGTAAAAGAGAGATCAACAGAAGCGATGATTTAGCGACTGCCTTTAGGGGTTGTAGAGTCTGATTTTTTTATAAACAAGCTATCTTCTGTTGTTATTGTATCGATTTTAGATCTTTGCTCGTCAGTAAATCCGTAATCAGTATTTGAATCCCAATACTCGTCGTGCAGATAATCAACGCTCCCAAATGCAGCGGTAAAGGCTGTGTTTGTAATGACATCAGAGCTTAAACTCACATCTCCTGTATTGGATCTATAGTCATATTTTGGGGTAATAATAAACTCGACATCACTGTTATCTACGCGTATGCAAGTATTCTTTTTAAAATCATCTTTTGTGCAATCTTTGTCACTTAAACCTTTTCTGGTTTGAACAACTGTGCTCGTAGCTTTACGGTAGTCGTCACATTTAGTTTCTGGATCGCCACCTGGACTTTTAAAACACTTGTTGTATGTGGTCTCGTATTCACTTGTGTTAGAACTTAGTAAGTGCATATGAACATTATTTAATATGCCGGTGTTAACCCGGTAAACTTTTCCGTCTAATGTAAACTCTAAACTATGTTCATGTACCCGAAAATCATTAACCTCTTTTCTTGAGCTAAGTTTTACGGTTTCATTCTTTGTACCTAGCCACTTTTGTAAGGTGCTTGGTTCAGCATCCTTAATAGGGTTGAATCTACTAATAACTTTAGCGCCAGGTATTTTTTCAATGGCTTCTTTAAAAAGATAAAGCCCTTCATAAGTTACATTATTTTCTATGTGATAGTATCTGGCGTCACTGCTGCCACTTGTTTTTGTTAGATCGATGAGTTTTTGTCTCATACTCTCATATTCTTTTCGGTCCAAATTTTTGTATATTTCTTCTAGAATATTTCTAGTTCGTCTTTGCTCTGGACTGTTTCGTATGGCGCTAGCTGCCTGGATAACAGGAGTTATATGTTTATCCTTATAAGTCACAGTCTTACAAAATGAATTACTTATTAAGATGTAAACTATTAGGATCATTATCGATATCTACCTTTAGTAATTCTTCGGCAGTTTCGATTCGTTTGATAAGACTTTCTGGACATTTGTCGGTAAAAAAAATGTAGCCGTAATCTTGTCCAGAGCCTAAACGCATTTTACATATATCGCCAGGGTGAATCTTTAAACGGCCTCCAGCATAGCCCTTAGTAGATTGTATTGATTCCCAACCCTCGATTTTATTTACTCGGCCTTGACCCGGGTGGATGATCCACACAGCACTATATGTCGGATTCTTAGAAATAGGGGGAGTGATGGCTTGCATGGTCTGTATCTCAATGAAAAGCTTCCAGAAATTACTTTTATAAGTCATTTCTAGTAAGTTCATAATGTAACCACCAGGTGGGCGGATTGCGATTTCTCCAAATGTGATTGCATCACCATGGACATAGAATTCAGCATGGCATAAGGAATTTTTAATACCAAAGCCGTCTACAATTTTAGTAGAGTAATCTAGGATAGTTTTTTTGATACGTTCTGGTAAAGTTGCAGGTAAAATATTTTGAGTATATTTTTTGTTATACATAGTGATATTGCTAAAAATAATTTTGCCATTTTGAACAAGCATTTCGACGCTGTATTCGGTTCCGTTGACATAACTCTCGATAATTTGATTTTTTAAAAGTAATGTTGAGAGTGAAGTTTTATCTTCATAGTAAGAGGTGTTTCTTCCTCCAGATTCATTGATAGATTTTACAACTATAGGTGTTTTGTACGTATCAATATCTGATTGATTTATATATCCATTTTCTATGTATTTGTATTTTGTAATAGGTATTTGCAAGCTCTTTGCTTTTTC
>JAGRAL010000354.1 GCA_020434605.1 Bdellovibrionales bacterium | reverse complement strand
ATATTCTGATGTTATAGATTTTTCTACCTTCAATAGAAGCACCAATGTCTTCAATCTTTACTAAACTTGGAAACCTTGTTTGTAAATCAGTCATAAACTCGATGACTTCGTTGTAGTTGTGAAAGTTGCGATCTCTCTCGGGAAAATCAAAAGTTCTTAAATCAATAGGGAAAGACTGTAAAACCATACCCGTTTTCTCTAAGGCTTTAAGTTCATCTTTATTTCCTAGTGCGACGACATAATCATCATTGATGACTTCAATGACGGCACCAGTATTGGCGACAGTGGATCTTTGAAACTTGTCTTGGGCATCTACCTTGATCCAATACATAGAATCGTTTGCAAAAACAGAACCTATAAATAACATAAGTGTTAAAATCATATCTCCTCCATGGATACAAAAATTATAGACCCATAGTGAGCTAATTCGAAAGCACTACTTGTGTTGTTTAATCTACTGCAGCAAATTGCCGTGCAGCTTTAATTCATATTTTGTACAGAGGCAATATATGGAAGATTACGGTAGTATCCTTGAAAATCTAAACCATAACCAACTACAAATTCATTTCCAACTTCAAAGCCGACATAGTCAATATGACACTTTTCTTTTACAGCCTCAGGCTTAAATAATAATGCAGTTGTTTTAATTTTTTTAGGTTTGCGTGATTCAAGGTTAGTTAAGAGATATTTCATTGTAAGACCTGTATCAACAATGTCTTCAACGACTAAAACATTTTTCCCTTCAATACTGGCGTTGATGTCTAAAGTCATACGAACCTGACCAGATGACTTAGTAGAATCACCGTAGCTTGATAGTCCATAAAACTCACATTTTACATCTAAGTTTAGGGCTCTTATTAGGTCAGCGTAGTACATAAAAGAACCTTTTAATACGCACACCACAATAAGCTCTTCACCTTTAAAATCACGATCTAATTCTTTCGCGATTTCTAAAATACGTTTTTGAATTTGTGACTCATTAATAAGAGGCGATAGACGTAGGTTCTCCATGTTTTCTCCTTAAGTACCAAGAAGATTATAGAAGAAATCAGGATTTGTCAGTATTTATATGTAAGTACAATGATAAAGCTATTTTCACCTGATTGAAACTCAGGAGCGTTCATAAGGCCAAGGTAACCACCTTGTAATAGTATCTTTTCTCTCTCTGATAGTGGTTTACGAGGTAGTATACCTGTTAAAATTCGACTTTGTTGCTCGCCAATTTGTAGACGCAATGCTTGATCCTCTCTATGCACAGTTTTACCCACATAAAAATTTTGAGTAAGGGCTACATCAAAAATCAGTTGGTCATTTCGATAAGAGTCAACAGCAGTCATTAATTTAAAGCCCAACTCATCCTGTGCAGCAGCATCAAAAACATATTGCTGAATCACAAGCGGATCTTGTTGTGCTAGTATTACATAGTTAAGAGTGTATAAAATGGTAGTATCTTCTAAGCTAGCTAAATCCTTAGCATCGATGGCTTTTCTAAGTCGATAGCTTTGAAATTTTCTTAAATCTTCAGGTAATATTTCCTTTCCAACAATATAGGCAAGAGAAGAAGTCGGGATACTAGCTACTAAAACTTCTAATTGAGGAGCGCGCTCTTCTGCTACGGCTTTGCTCGCGGGTTGTCTAACATCATTGCTACTTTCCTGATTCACTTCCTCAGATGGATCTGATTCCCAGTCGGATGTTTCATTGGTTGCCAAAGTTTCTTGATAACTAGATGGTACAAACGTGTAGACTTTCTTTTCAGAGGAAAACCAGTTCTCTTTTACAAATAGTGCAGTGCCAGCCAAAACCAAAAGCATTAATGCTAGGTAGAAGTAAGAATTTTTAAAAATACGATCTTTGAGAGGTGGTTTTTTGGGTCTAAAGGAGTGCATGTTCACGCCGCAATTAGCGCAATAATCAATTTTGGGTTGTTCAAATCCACACTTTGGGCAGCTAATAATCATCTCATACACTCAATACTTATATCTACTTGATATCTCTTATTATTTATCCTAACACGTGCTGACAAAGACGGCAATCAATTAGGACTTGACGGGTCCATAAAGAATGATAGAGTGGTAATAAGTGGGAGAAAGTGGCGGTTAACCCATAATTTATTGCAACAGTCCACTTTAGCTCATGTTTATCAGAGGTCCATGGATGGACTTCTCATCTAACGAAAGTAGATAGCCATGAAGGCGACACCATTTAGAGGCCAGTTTATGGCCAAAATCGATGCCAAATCTCGCTTGGCCCTTCCGGTCGGTGTACGTACTTCTCTGGGTGAAAATAAAAAGTTAGTCGTTACTAACTCTATTTATAGAAATAAGAAATGTTTGGATCTATATACGCTAGACGCATGGCTAGTGCTAGAGGAGAAAATTGCAAAACTTCCGTCACTAAATGCTAATGTACAAGCTTTTCAGCGCTTTTATTTGTCAGCTGGTACTGTGATAGAACTAGATGGGCAAAATCGACTTTTGATTCCTAAAAATTTAAAATTATTTGCGGGTATTGACCTAGACCTAGTCTTGGTGGGCATGGGTAGTAAGCTAGAAATTTGGAACAAAAACTCATGGGAAACATTGCAGATAGAATTAAGCGGAAACTTTGAAGAAATTCTAGCTGGAGTGTCGCTATTGGAAGAGGAGAAGGACTAAATGCATCTCCCGGTTCTACTATCAGAAGTCCTTAGTATGACAGA
This sequence comes from Bdellovibrionales bacterium, assembly GCA_020434605.1. GTDB lineage: Bacteria > Bdellovibrionota > Bdellovibrionia > Bdellovibrionales > UBA840 > JAGRAL01. The sequence continues at coordinate 201 of JAGRAL010000354.1, read as the reverse complement.
ACGAGAAGCAGAGCCTCGCTTGTATTTGGACTGCACATTTGGACGTGGCGGCCATATGAAGGCAATCAAGGGTAAATACTCAGATTTAAAAATTGTAGCTGTGGATAGAGACCAAGCGGCTATCGAATATGCCAATAAAGAGTTTGCAAATTGGATTAGTAGTAAAGACTTAAACTTGTTTCGTGGTAACTTTATGAATCT
>JAGRAL010000353.1 GCA_020434605.1 Bdellovibrionales bacterium | reverse complement strand
ACTAAACTTATACATTTTTAGGCTCGATGAAACGCTGAAAGTTTTTTATATGTTTTGTATTTCGTAAGTCCTCAATTTTTTCTGAGCCAGTACAAAACATCGCAACTCTTAATTCATATTCAGTTTGCTTTAAATATTCTACCACTGCTTCAGTTGATACTAGAGCTCTCTCCATAATTGGTTTTGCCAGTGAGACTTTTTTAGCTCCCAATGCAATACATTTCGCTACGTCTAAACCGCTGCGTATCCCACCTGATGCCCAGATTTGGTAATTTAATTTTTGTGTTTGCGCTGCCAATAAAGAATCAAGCGTTGAGTTACCCCAATCTTTAAACGTAGTCGCTACATTTGATTTTAGCAGATCGCTTCGTTTACCTTCGATTCTACCCCAGTGTGTTCCGCCGAGCCCACTAAGATCCACTGCATGTAGGCCAATTTGATTTAATTTTGCTAAAGTCTCTTTAGAAAAACCACAGCCTGTTTCTTTTAGAATTACAGGTACTTTTACTGTCTTACATACATTTTCAAGAGCTTCAATCCCACCTCTAAAATATGGTGTACCTTCTTTTTGTATCACTTCTTGTAGAGGGTTCGTATGTACCATCAGAGCTTTAGGGTTCATGTTTTCAATCATTGATTGTATGTCAGCGGGCTTGGCTTGAATCAGCTGACTAAGGCCAATATTACCAAGTAACGATAGGTTCGCGTATTTGTTTCGAAGCTCTTTCCATATCTTACCATCTTCTTTATCATAGAGCTCACGGCGCTGAGACCCAACAGCAAATGGCCACGACATGATCGAGCAAGCTTCAGCAATGGTACGATTGATTTTATCACCCTCGCTATGACCTGCTGTCATGGATGCGACAAATAAGGCCGATGAAAACAAAGAGCATGACTCATCAAAGACTTTAACATCTTCAAAGTTCATCTCTGGAAGGGCTTCATGTATTAATTGAATTTGGTCCAAACCAAGAAGGTCTCTTGTTTGCATCTCAGAAGTCAGCGAAAGCTTGATATGTTCTTGCTTTCGCTGCTCAAATTGATCTGTATTTTCTTGTGCGGAAGGCCTGTGTCCTTCGTCCATCTACGCTTCCTTTTATAGTAATATAGAGAAGAAACTAGGTGGTAAGACCTAGTTTACAGCCTGTTTACAAAGTGTAGCAAATGCAGAAGCATCGTTAACAGCGATGAATGCTAGTGACTTACGATCTAGTGTTACTCCAGCCTTAGATAATCCGTGGATCAATCTAGAGTATGTAGTACCATTTAAACGAGCCGCTGCATTGATACGAACAGTCCATAAGCGACGGAACATTCTTTTGTTAACTTTACGATCACGGAAGGCATATGCCATACCACGGTCATTTTTTTCTCGAGCGATTGAATACGAGCGAGATCCGGCTGCATAATAACCTTTTGCTCTCTTTAATACTTTCTTTTTTCTTCTACGGGATTTAAATCCACCTTTTGCGCGTGCCATTTCTTATTCTCCTACCTTAAATACCTAATAAACGTTCAACCTGCTTCATATTGGCAGCGTCGACGTAGGTAGTTCCTGTTAAGTTAGCTTTTCTGCTAGCGGTTTTGTTTTCTAAACGGTGACGTTTTCTACAGTGCTTACGTTTCACTTTTCCGGACTTAAGCGCTACTAAACGCTTTTTAGCACCCGCGTGGGTTCTGAACTTCATTGTATCTCCTCTTCTCAGACGGCGCTCTAAACCAAAACGGTAGAGACTTTTGGAGCCATTCTCAGTGGTTAGAGGCTAGTGATAGTCATTTTGATGCCATTTGGCAAGTAGAAAATCTCGACGATTAGGCAGCTAGATTATTTTAAAAATCCCCTTTATTCTATTATAAGATTCTGATTCAATTGTATGGGGATGTTCATGAGATTTTTAGCCATTTTTAGCCTACTATTTACGCTTATTGCTTGCAGTGACGGTCGTATTGTCGGACCGGACGACGCTCCCCCACCTCAGGACGAAGGTATTCAATCTGGGCCTGTTAGTGGCCAATTTTTTAATGGTGATTGGACCTTTAATCAAGGTATCGCTCGAATTCGCACTGTAGGCGGAGCCAAGATGTATTTGATTGATCTATGGGAAGAAACTTTTTCAGACCCCTGTGACCCTTTTGTAAACCCAGCAAGGACCCTACTATTTATACTTCCATCAGCTGTTGGTTCATACACCCTAAACAACAACCGCACTGTAACCTTCAGTGGGAATAGTACTAATTTGGTAGCTACTCAGGGTATCTATAAGCTGACTTCCTTCAACGAAGAAGAGCAGTCTATTATTGGTGGAATTCAAGTAAAGTATGACAATCAGAACTCTGTTAATGGTAGCTTTAAAGTAGCACTTTGCCCTTAATCAAACGACCAAAAAGTTAATCTAAAAATTTCCATGTGTCCGCTCCATCAAAATGACGGATACGAATTTTAGTCCAATCTATGTTTGTAAAAAGACGAGCATTGATACCCATGCGGTCCATATGTTCTTTGTTTAAACTTCTCCAGTGACTTAGTGAACCACAGTGACTGCATCTCACATGCGCTAGGTCTTTATCTCCCCAGATGTAATCACTTGTCGCTCCGGGTTCAGCCAAAAGCTTCACTTGAGAGGGAGAATAGTAGGCCATCAAGCCGCCAGACCGGAGACAAAATGAGCAATTGCAAGATGTCAGTGTCTCGGGAACCTCCCCTTTAATTTCTAGTTTTACAGCTCCACAGTGACAAGAAGACTCAATGATTTTATTTTCCATATTGAGAACTTATCCCATCTTCAATGGCTGGTCATTCATCAAAAACTAGCTAGCTAAAGTTTGTCTCAAAACTATCCGAATAGAACTTGTGAGGTGAATTATGAAGAAGATACTCGCGATTTTACTAGGTTTAGCAGGTTTATTTTTAGCATTTCAAAACTTTGATTCTGTAGAGAACACACAAAGCTCTATTGATGCAGCTAAAGAAAATGCTCCTTCAATTGATGCAAGAGTAAGTGATAAA
>JAGRAL010000352.1 GCA_020434605.1 Bdellovibrionales bacterium | reverse complement strand
CCTAATCACCCACTAAATGCCTATTTAGTAACGCATCATATATGTGGGTTTGGACTTAAAATTTTAGGTATTACTGTAGATGCAGAAAATATTGAAGATCTATACGCAGACACTCCTTGTGTTTACGTTGGTAACCATCAAAATGTATATGACGTTTTTGTATATGGTTCTATCTTTCCTAAGTATGCCTTTGTTATCGGTAAAAAATCTTTAAAATGGGTTCCATTTTTTGGTTGGGTCTACGCTCTAAGTGGCAATCTTTATATCGACAGAAAAGATCGTAACAGTGCCATCAGCACGATGACAGCTACTGAAGAGGTCATCCGAAATAATAACAAATCACTTTTTGTTTTTCCTGAAGGTACCAGATCTCGCGGAAAAGGAATTGGTCCATTTAAAAAAGGCGCGTTTCATGTTGCTTTAAACACAAAAAGACCTGTGGTTGGAATGGTTGCTACAAAATATGATTTTAATTTAAACAAGTGGAAGAGTGGCACCGTTGGCTTTAAGGTATTAAAACCTTACTACATCACTTCTACCGAGACATTAGATGCTGACATCGAAAACATTCACCGGGGCTTTGTCGACTTTCAATCATCTTATAAAAATTTGTAAGTTTTTATTTAACCGGATGCTGTAAGTCAGCTTCAACTTTCTTTTATAATTTATGATACATTGTTGATCTGGCGTTAACGGTGTCTGCATGCTGTTCGCTAAACATAATCAAACGGTAGTAGCCACCCTCAACATCATAACCATACAGCCTACTACCACCACCTTTTCCAACAATTTTAACTTCATATAGGTGATGAGTGCCTGCAGACACAAGTCTAACAAACCCTTCAGTGGCCTTACCTCTAGATGCACCATGTGCAATTGCTTTTAAAAAATGCTTACTAGCTTTTACCATCGGAAAGCTTAAATCCCAAAAAACTTCTTTAACTAATGCTTCAGAAAAAGATACCTTGATTGGGCCAGTTCTTGACTCAACTTCATAAACTCTGTCAGGAAATACAAGTGAAGGATCTCTCAAAAGCTCGCTAAAATCATAGGTGTTTCTGCGCTTAGCCTCTCTTGCTAAATCTTTTGCCGCATGATCCAAGTGTCTCTCGATGTCTTCTGCCTTTTTTCTAAGTTGTGTCTCAGTAATTCTACCGTAAACCACATCTTCAGTTAGATGTTCTATCGCTGCTTCTAACCGTGAGACTTCATGCTTACTGGCAATTTCATCGCCAAACAGCTCGCCGTATTGCTGACGTACTACAGTAAGCCGATCTTCATAACGCTCTACTACGTCTAAAGGTTCTTCAAATAGACCTGCAATATCGCAGGTAACACCAGCAAATGTGTTGAACACGAACAATATAAATATCACTTAGAAATTCCCATCTCTTATTAATGAACTAAGGAAGTTAATAGATTTTTGATAAATAACAAGGGGGTCTAAAAAATATACTTAAAAGTTATGATTTTATACATTTAACGGTTCTACAGATTCAATCTCACTAAGACCTATAGGTGTTTCTACTACTGGTGTGAATCTATCATACGCAGATTTGACGGCTGTGTGAGACATATTGACCAGTGTATCCAGGTCTCTAGTCTCTGAAAAAGGGATCACAGGTAAGAACTCAATATCCACTTCAAACCGGCTATATCTGAAATACTTTAAAAAATGAGGACCAAAACTCATATCCCCGTACCAGCATACATCGTCACGGTTTTCTTTATTTACCTCTTTACCGTCGAGACGTCGATAGTTGATACAAATTGGCAAAACATCTGCTTTCGCAAAAAGTGCCGCATTAAAAAGGGGTTTACGAAAACGAATTACTTCATCCCCGTTTGTACTTGTGGCTTCAGGAAAAATAGTTACAGTTAAGTTTTTTTGAAGTGCTTGGGTAATCTCTTTAATTTCGTTTTGAATGTTTACTTTGTTTCGTCTCTCTACAAAGACACAAGACCCTAACCTACACAACCAACCTAATACTGGTGTGTCACGCATTTCAACCGATGTGACATAGGATGTAGGGTAAAGTGCTGCTAACATAAACACATCTAAATACGACATATGATTGCAAACTATCAATTTACCTTGAACATTATTAACTTGTCCCTTGATATTGATTTTAATCCCAAGTGCTACTAACATCCATTTATTGTAGGCTTTTAATACTTTTGATAGAAGCTTTCGCTCTCGCCATACATCTGTAGAAAACAAATGTATCACGCTAGTAACAAGCATGAAATTTAGTACGATACAAACTGCAAAAATAAGCCTAAAAATTCTCAACATAAGATAGCGATTTCGAAAAATAGTGTTTTTTATATTTTTCTGATATGCAATCTATGTCGAGAACAGTTAAAAAATCAACGCAATTCCACTTTTTATCCCAATAAGGCTCTCCGCAGAGCTGTGCTCCAGCATTTAGATAGCTCTGAAGCAAACCAGGGGTTTTAGGTTCTTTAAAGTCTAAAATATTTTCTTTTGTTGCAAATGGAATTTTAGCAGAAATTTCAAAGCTATTATTTGTATGATTTTTAACAAGATTCTGAACGATAGCCTCAGCATTATCCTGCTCTAAAAACACACTAGAGCAACCAAACAAATACTTTCCGTTTAGGAGCCTAAGGTAGGTAGAAATTCCTCTCCAAAGTAAATCAATAGATCTCCCATTACGAAAATCAGGATGGATACAGGCTCGACCTAACTCAACCTTAACACCCGGTAACTTTAAAAAGCTTTCCATATTGAACTCAGTTTGTGAGTAAAATGAGTCACTAAAAATATTGGATACAAGCCTATAAGTTCCTATAATTCTGTTCTTACTTGTGTCTTCTATAAGGATATGATCAGCGATAACATCAAAATCATCCATGTCTAATTGATTTTGCTCTTTTAAAAAAACTTGCCCACGCAATTGCAAAGCTTGATAGACTTCAAACCTTGAGTCTGCAGTAAACACTCGGTACTTGCCCACTTCGAACGAAAAATAATTTTTTGCTCTAAATGCCATTCGATTTGTAGACTCGTTAAACGGAAAAAGGATTTCCATAAAAGCTCCCCCTGCTCTTAGTTAACGTCAAAATAAAGTTTGCAAATGCTTCCGCTCTTGTAGCTAAACTAGAGATCACTACATACTCATTCATTCTATGCAAGCGTCCTCCCACTGGACCGAAGCCGTCGGCACAAAAACTTTTACCGCTAGATAAATAGTTAGCGTCGGCGGCTCCCCCTGAATGGCACAATGAAATTTGCCGCCTCTCTAAGCTTTCGATTTTACGCACATAGGATTCTAGTATATGAACAGCCGTTTTATTCTTTTCAAGTGGTGGGCAGTGATCGTGAACTGAAAATACAACAGAGCCCGCATTCCCTTCATTGTTGATAAGGCGCGGGCTCATAAACACATCTTTTACTTCTACTAAAAATTTTTGAAACTCAGACTCAATTGAATATCTAAAATCAATCTTACAACTTAAGTCTCCACAGACAATATTAAATACATCTTTGGATGTTTTTAGACTTCCAATATTCATTTTTACTGACGGATATTTCTTTTGAAGCTGAATGATTTCATTAAACTTAATAATAAAATCATGAGCAATATTTAACTCTTCCCCTTTGCAGCGGCCCGAATGAGCTTCGATTCCTTTAGCCTCTACTTCGAGCCAGTAGTTACCATTTCTAGCAACAATGATATCACCATTAGGCATACTTGGCTCAAACCCAAATACAGCATGAGCATCTTGACCTATCTTTTTAAAGAATTGATTAAAACCAGGAGAACCTAGTTCTTCATTAGCCGAGACAATCACAATAAAATTAATATCTAAACTTGAGACTGGCATTCTTCTAAGAGATTCTAACAGG
>JAGRAL010000351.1 GCA_020434605.1 Bdellovibrionales bacterium | reverse complement strand
ATGACGATGATCAATTTGGATCCGTATAAAGACAAAAAAATTCATCGTCTATTTATCAAGGGTTTCGAAGAACAAACAAGTCTGTAATGAACTAATAAAAAAGGCCACGCTATAAAACGCGGCCCTTTTAAAAAGTAATCAGTATTTAAACTATCTTACTTCAAATCCGTCTATAAATGTTTCTCCCGTTCCAGCAGCATCAAGCCAAGGCTTTAAACTGTTTACTGGTGAGCCATTATCCCATGATTTTGCTAAGAATCCATACCAGTCAGCATCGTCATTACCACATGCTGCATAACCACCGTGTAGTTGACCGATGATTCTTTTGTCTTGGTTAAAAAGAGGTGAGCCAGAAGATCCTGGTTCAGTCGTTCCGATATCCCAATCAGTGATTTTGATATGAGTGTCTTCGCCTAAAACCCCGCGGTCTAAGTAAGTAGAAATTGTCCCTGGGTCACTATCAAAGCTAATGCGCTTTTCATCCACATTCGGATGGTGAATAGCAACAGAACTTGTTGGTGCTAATTTACGGCTGTCCCATCCTGCATAATAAACTCTGTATGCGGCATCTGGTGCTCTGTTAAACTCTACTAACGTAAAATCTGACTCTGATAGGCTAGCTCTAAATGTAGCGCCAGTCGTGAATTGGTCTAATCTTCCGTCACCTCTGCCACCGCTGCTGCCAGTGTTTGGTCCACGGCAAGTTGAGTTTTCAAAATTCCAGTAAGCAACAAGAGTAGCTGCATTGCTAGATCTAACACCACAGTGATTTGCAGTTAAGAAAAATGGTTTACCATCGTTAGCAGTGTTGTTGATCATTGAACCACTACAAAATCTGCTTCCACCAAAAGAGATAGTAGCTACTGATCTGATTTGCTCTTGGTACGCAGCGCCTTCCCCACAAACAACGTCTACGTTACATGAACCTGATTTTTGAGTAGATACTTTTGGCTTACCAAAACCTATGTAATCGTGGTTTACCGCAGTTAATAATAGGCTTACTGCATTTTTTTGTGCAGTAGCAACACGAAGTTCGACTACGATTTGTTCTCCAAATACTACTGGCGTCCAAAGTTGCTTCGCTTGATTGTTATCTAACGAGTTAAACGGACCTCTTACGCTAGTTCTATCCATTGAATAGATGTATAGGCTTGCGCTAGTAGGCAGTTCATACTGAGTAAAGCCTAAGTTGATTGACTCTGCTTTTTTTGACTCAATACGAAGGCGCCAAATAGATAGGCTTCCTTCTGTAGTCCAAGCTCCAGAGTTTGCTGGGCTAAGATTAACGTTATGAGTGTAAGCAAAGCGAGGTGCAACACCATTTACTTTATCAGCTTCATCTTCAGCTAAAAGTGCTTTTAGATTTATGCTAGGCATGCTTACAAGCGGAATGCTTGATAGGTCAGTTGTCTTCGCATGAGCTAAAAAGCTTAGCGATAATATCAATGCTATAGTAGCGGTAACCCTCATTTCCCCTCCCTGGTAAAAATGACGAAATTAGTTGTATAAAAAGTCTAGCAAGTACCTGGACCTAGTCTAAGGTTGAGGCTCTGCGTAAGAGATAACTAGACCTTTTTTTTAGTTTAATGTCTGAGATGCTTTATAAGTGTTGTCTGTAGGTAACATTTAGACTTGAGAGCAAAAAAAAGGCCCCAATCGGGGCCTCTGTTTTAAGTAAAGAAAGTATTTTATTGAGCAGAAA
>JAGRAL010000350.1 GCA_020434605.1 Bdellovibrionales bacterium | reverse complement strand
ACAGGCACCAGCAAACACACCAGCAAGTGGTTGCGCTCCCCCCATGCCACCAAGGCCTGCAGTTAAAATCACTCTTCCTTTTAAATCACCATTGAAATGTTGACGACCGCATTCAACAAAAGTTTCATACGTACCCTGGACAATTCCTTGCGAGCCAATATATATCCAAGAACCAGCTGTCATCTGACCGTACATCATTAGACCTTTTTTATCTAACTCATTAAAATGCTCCCAATTAGCCCATTTACCAACAAGGTTTGAATTTGCAATTAAAACCCTCGGTGCATCTTTGTGTGTTCTAAGGATACCAATAGGCTTCCCTGATTGTACTAATAAGGTTTCATCATTTTCTAACGTCTTAAGAGCTTCTAAAATTTTATCAAAACTTGGCCAGTTGCGCGCTGCTTTTCCGATACCACCATAAACAATTAGCTCTTCTGGTCTCTCAGCTACTGCTGGATCTAAGTTGTTTTGAATCATTCTATACGCAGCCTCTTGCAACCAACCTTTGCAATTTAGCTTACTACCCGTAGGAACTTTAACTGTTCGCATGTACCCTCCACAAAGACGATGTTTCAAACATCAAACTATTAGTCTAAATCTTCTGCAATTTTTTTGACTTCATTATGCCTGAAACAATTCGTAAAGTGATCATTTACCATTCCAGACGCTTGCATATGAGCATATATAACGGTCGATCCCACAAACTTAAAACCGTATTTTTTTAATTCGTATGTAAACCAATCAGATATATAAGTCGTCGCTCTATAGTCTTTTATTGTTTTTAGTGAGTTATCGATTGGATAACCGTCGACAAACTGCCATTGAAACAATGCAAAGCTACCAAATTCCTCTTGGATTTTTTTAAAGGCTTTTGCATTGGTAATTGTGGCAAGTATTTTGGCTCTATTTCTTATAATACCCGTATCTTGTAACAATCGATTTACATCGGCTTCTGTCATATTAGAAACTTTATCAACATCAAAGTTACAAAATGCCTTACGATAATTATCCCTGCGTTTTAAAATTGTATGCCAAGATAAACCAGCTTGCGCAGTCTCTAAAACCAAAAACTCAAAGAGTTTTTGGTCATCATAAACAGGAACACCCCATTCTGTATCGTGATAGCGAATATAGTCTTCGTCTTTTGTGCACCAAAAACATCTACCTTCTTTTACCTTAGCCAAGATCTAGCACATTTGTTAGACTTATGCTATATCGATTTGGAGTCTTTATGTTTCATATTTATGGCAACCCCGCATCTAGAAGTTTTCGCATCTATTGGTTACTTGAAGAGTTAAATTTAAAGTATACTTACGACCCAATAAGCGTAAAAGATGCCGCGCTGCCGGATTTTTTAAAGATTAACCCTAATGCTAAAATTCCAGCCTTGCGAGATGGTGACTTTTACCTTTTTGAGTCAGCAGCTATTGCATACTATATTTGCGAACATTCACAGAGAAATTCAATCTTACCATTTAATGGCACAAGAGAACGGGCTGAGACGGACCAGTGGATGTTCTGGATTCTATCTGAATTAGAACAACCAATTTGGTGGAATACTAAAAATATGCACATTTGGGAAGATGGAAAACGAGTCCCTAATTTTACAGAGCAAGCCTTATATGAGTTTAGTAAACATAAGAAAATAGTAAGCACTCATCTTTCTCGCAGAGACTATATGGTGGGTGGTTCTTTTAGTGTAGTAGATATTTATTGTGCTCACACACTAAACTGGGCTAAGTCTAGTCACTTTTTAACAGAAAGCGATTCTACACTTTTAAAATACATAGAAAGCATGAAGTCTCGACCTGCATTTTTAAAAGCAAAAAACTTACTTAAAAAAACTTAAACTTCTAAGTCTCCAGAAGCCTTCTCGATTTTTTCTAGTAGATCAGATCGCAGTAAAGTACGAATTTTTTCAATATCTTTTGCAAAGACTCTATCTTCTGAAGCGAAAGGTACAACTTTTCTTATTTCATCGTACGCTATTTTCACTCCACCAGCAGGATTAAGAGGTTTTAAAAAATCTAGAGCCTGTGCAGCACACAAAAGCTCCATGGCAAGAATGTTTTCAGCATTGTTAACTATATTTTTTAATTTTCTAGCTGCAATAGTTCCCATACTTACATGGTCTTCTTTATCCGCTGATGTTGGTATACTGTCTACAGAAGCAGGGTGAGATAAAATTTTATTTTCACTCACAAGACTTGCGGCAGCCACCTGCACGATCATCATCCCACTATTAAGTCCGCCATCTTTGGCTAAAAATGCAGGGAGTCCACTCATATTGGGATTGATCAATTTTTCAATTCGGCACTCTGAAATACTAGACATTGCAGACATTGCAATACCCAAAAAATCTAAGGCAAACGCGACTGGTTCACCATGAAAATTACCACAAGATAAAATTTTATCCTCATTAGGAAAAACTAATGGGTTGTCAGTACTAGAATTAGCTTCAATCTGCAGCGTCTCTACAGTTTTTAAAATAGTATCCTTAGCCGCCCCATGAACTGCAGGCATACAACGAAGCGAATAGGCATCCTGTACCCTCGTGCAACTAGTGTGTGAGTTTGAAATTTCAGATTCTTTACCCAAAATTTTTAATAAGTTCCTAGAGGTTTTAGCTTCACCAGGATGTCGTCTTGTTGCAGGTATTAAAGGGTCAAAAGCTTTGCGTGAACCTTGCAGAGCCTCTAAAGACATGGCTCCTGCGACATCCATCAGCTTCGCAAATCGACTAGACTCATAGGTAGCCAGCAATCCTACAGCAGTCATTACT
>JAGRAL010000349.1 GCA_020434605.1 Bdellovibrionales bacterium | reverse complement strand
GAATCAACAACATCTGTTGCCCAACCGCTAATCCAACCGTAAGCAGCTAAGATAGGAATCGCTACCACTAGTCCAAATGAAGTAGCGATCATCGCTTCACCAATGGCAGATGATAATAAGGCTGCTTTTTCAGAAGGAGCAACGTTTGCAACCCCTCTAAACGCGGCGATCATACCAGTCATGGTACCAAGTAGCCCAAGTAGGGTAGCTAAATTTGAAATCGTAGATAAAAGCGGAATTCTTTTTTCTATCAACGGAATTTCTTTTAAAGCAACTGCATCCATTGCTGTTTGCACCTCTTCATCAGATTTACGATTTGCAACGGCAATTAATCCGGCAGATACAATATTTGTAAGCGGGCTTCTGATTTGAGAAGCTACAGAAATTGCCTTATCAATGTTTCCCTGCATTACATGGGCGTTGATGTGTTGTAGTAATTCTTCTTTTTTAACTTTTGTTGCAGAAGAGAGAACGCGAATACGTTCAACCAAGACAGCAATACCAACTAATGAACAAATCAAAATTGGATTCATGATTACGCCGCCAGCATGGTAAGTTTCTTTAATCCATTCCCACATCTTATAACTCCTTTTTAGCTATATATTTATTATAAAAAAAAATGTGAGAATGTCTATGTGAGAAGGGAAACTGGACTATAGTCTTCCGAATGGAAAACCAATATTTGGAAGGGTAGTTTGACCATTCTTTGCACTAGGAAACTTCATGCTCATGAAGACCTTCTTAACGCAATCGTTTAAAGAATCTGAGCCAGACATATCTGTTTTAAGAACCTTTACCCAATTTACAGAGCCACTTGAGGTGATTTCCCATTGGTATTCTACTCGGCCTTTTAACTCAGGATTATCAAATAGAGATCTCTCATAGCAGCGCTGGATCTGACCTACATACTTTTGAAGCGTATCCATAACTTGTTTTCTGGTGAGACCTTCTGATTTACCAATTGTGGCAAGTTTTGGTGAGCCGATTACAGCTCCACCTACGGCACGTGTTCCCGCACCGCCTTGTAGTCCTTGAGTTCCGTAACCAGTGCCAGTTCCTTGTCCAAGGCCTCTTGTTTTAACGCCTGGCTCGCCACCAGAAGATAACTTTCCTCCAGCGCTTTTTAAGCCCGCAACGATATTTGATGTACTCATTGTTCCCTGTCTGCCGCCCGCATTAGGATTGATATTAACAGCAACTTGTGGAACTTGATTAGGAGCCAGCTTCATCGAACCAAGAGCTCCTAAGGCTCCCATGCTCTCAATCTTAGGAGCTGGTTTTTCAACTGTCATCGGGAACTTGTTTACATTTTTTAAAGTTTTACTTTGGCTAACTGCAATTCTCTCAGTAGGTCTTTTTTGTACTACTCTAGGTTGTTGAACCTTTACTCGTTGTTTAGGTTGCGGTGGAATTCGTTTTGGTGGTGGAGTCGCACGCTTTTTAGGTGGAGTAGGTTGCGGAGTTGGCTTTGGAGTAGGTTTAGGTGTTGGAGTCGGTGTTGGTTTTTTTTCTAATGGCTTAGGTGGCTGAACAAGTAGCTTTACGTATCTTGGTTTTACGTTTGGTATAACTGGTAAATCTTGTGGGGCATTACCTAGAGATAAAAGGATCAAAATAAAAATATGAACTAAGCCTGAGATAGTAATAGACTTCTTGATCTCTTCGTCAGGATTAAGCATTGGTTTTTTACTTAATCTTTTAGGAGCTGGGGCATATCTAAGTAAAACGCTTGTTGATGGGCTATAATGAACTGTTAGTACATCTTCGTTTTGGAGTTGTAGTAAATAGCCTTTTGACCTTCTCGCAACAATTCCAGATTTAATTAAATCATCAATAGGAATGATTTGATCATTTCTTGCTAAACTAGCTTGTGCCCCATTAGGTATAAGGCAATTTGATTTTGTTCCATCGTAAAATGCAATCCCTAAATCACCACCAAGAGTAGGGAGCTTTAGATTAGCATGCTCACTTACACCTAAGGTGATTTTTGTTTCAGGGTAAAAGTGTTGGTGATCGTAAACTTGATCACGCCACTTCACAAAAGCTTCTAATACACGGTTGGTTGGTTTTAATTCTTTTGCTAAGTGATGCGGTTTAAAGAATTTTTCTGCAATTGAATTTGAACTCACCAAAAAATTATCTACTACTACATCCTTAGGCTGCTGCACTGGGGGGGCAGGCTTTTTAACAGGAGGATTAGTTTCTAAAGAAAGTGAGGTTTTTGCAGTGTCAATAAGCTCTTCTTGTATAGATGGCGCAGGCTTAGAAAACTGTAGAGGTAAATCCGGAATGTTTGAGTTTAAACTTTGCGGAGGTGGCAAATCTTCAGGTGCCACATCAATGATTGTTTTTTCTCTATCGTCCACTTTCGAGCTAGTAATAGTTACAATTTTAGTTTTAGGATCGTCCTGTGGAATAGGAGGCGGAAGGTCTTTTTTTACTTCTACAAAAAAATCAATGCTTAATTCACCAATTTGTACTTGTAAATCAGAGCTAATTTCTAATCTACGCTCTTGCTTGCCGTTATGCATGAAACCATTTGCAGAGTTTAAGTCGACTAAAAAAACTTTATCGTCATCTACTGTGACTACGCAATGCTGTCTTGAAACAAAATCAAAATCTTTGAGTGGTAAGCTACATTTTTCATTTCTACCAATTGTAATTGGGTACTCATGAAATATCTGTTCGTGATACAAGTCTGCACCGAACTGTACTCTGATTTTTATAGGATTTGGCAATGGTTTTCTGTTACTTTGCAAATTGACTCCCACTTGTTTAATATAGCGATTACAGCTTAAAAAATGCAGAGTTTTTAGGGATTTAGATAAAAGCTCGACCTTTCTACGGATGAGATAGAATTAAAGTAAAACTTTATAGAGAATGATGACCGTATCATTATGATACACTTTTTAGGAAAAGTAGATTTTTTTGGATCTAAGTCTTAAGTCAATTTGTATTAAACCGATACATTATATGTGCCCTTACTTAATAAGCGGGTTATGGAGATTGTGGTGAAAAACAATACTAAACTTACCATCCTGTCGATAGTTTCGATTTCAATGATTGCAGCCTTTCAAAACTGCGCAAATGATGTTGGGTTTAAAGAAGTAGACAAAGTTAATGCTCGCGGTGGTGAGGATTTAGTATGGAAGACGGGTGAAAGCAATACGTCAGCTGTTACCACTGATATTAAAAAAATTGACTGGAATAAAGATGGTCTTGATGATGTGGTATTTAGTTATAGTGGCAATGCAAATGTAAGTAAAGTTACCGAAATTTGCTTATCCGTAAAATCAAATAAACTACAATCAAAGTGTTATCCATTGGGTGAAGATAGCTACATTGATGAAGATGGAAATACTATATACCGTGATAATATATCTACAAAAAGCTTAGATTGAGCAGATATGGACAAAGACGGTAAGATGGATATTGTAGAGTTTAATAGTGGTCGAAATGTTAACTCTTATATTATATATAATCGTGGTGTTTCAAACGGAGTACCTCAATATGAGAGAAAAATTTTCTTTAATCACAATTACAAGTCAACACTGATAGGTAACTTGATTGATTTTGATAAAGACGGGGATCTAGATATTGCCTTTGTCGAAATGGTTACGGCAGGCTGTACGGCACGAGATGCTAATAATGTTTGTATTAGTTGGAACATTTCAGCTTCTGGTAGTTCTGGTAGCCCGGTTACATTAAAACTGATTGTTGTTGTCAATCAGCCTGATATTGATGCTAGATCAACGCGGGTTAGTTTTGATTTGCCTAATACATATCACTTTGACGGAGATACAAACCTTTTTAATAAAACTTTACAAGTTTTACCGATCAATCAAACCGGTGCTTACCGTAATGATTTAGTATTTATTAACGATCGCTTTGAGCCGCATTATATTGTTAAGTTTACGAACCAAGTACCCGTGGTAACACCGGTAGATAAACCAGCTGATCAATACACAGGAAATTACTGGTCTGGTGTAGTAGGTGATCTAGATAAAGACGGAAATGATGATTTCATTAATTTATGTTCTAATGGGCCAAGTTCAGGCTTATATTATGGTAGTAGCAGTATATCATTTGATCCAGTAACACTTGATGATTCTTGTGGGCTATTTGGTGCAAAAATTTATGATGTAAATAAAGATGGTTATAATGATATTGTTGCCGTTCAATACCAATCATTAGGAAGCTTATATAATCTTGTTGTTTATTATGGGCTACCTAATAGAGAGTTTGCAGCCAAAGAACTTATTTTAGAAAACATCAATCCCACATATGAAACAGGAACACCAATTGAATTTGTTAACCTAGACGGTAACAACTGGATGGACTTCATCGT
>JAGRAL010000348.1 GCA_020434605.1 Bdellovibrionales bacterium | reverse complement strand
AAGTCACGACGCTCATCTACAAATGAATCTATACGAAGTCCGTACCTTACACCCGTTCCGCGAATGAACTGCCAGTAACCAACAGCTGACGCATGAGAGTATGCAGTGGGGCTAAAACCTGATTCAATGAGAGCTACATAAACTAAGTCTTCAGGAAGACCTTGTTGCTTTAAGATATTTTTCATCAATGGCAGGTATCTAGATGATCTTGAAAGATATCTTTCCATATGCGGACGACCACGACCCGTGAAATAATCTAACCATTTTTCAACGGCTACGTTTACTTCAACTGGAATTTGTTCCACCTTCTGATAGTTGGCGTCTAAATTCTCTTCTGAAAACTGATATTTTAAAGGAGTTTTGGGAGCATTCTCAATATCTTGATCTGTTATAATATTGAGTTCTTTTACCTCTGTATCCTCAGTGTTTAACTCGGATGCATCCATACGTGTTTTTAAGTTCGAACAAGCCATCAAAAAACACAGGCTCACTGATAGAGCTAATTTAGGCATCATCTACAACCTCCCATCCAGTTTTTAGTGTAGCGGAGCATTGGGCCTGTCGCAAGTAGACATCTACCAATTTTGCATGGTCTAGTCTTGTCGCTTTCTTACGCACTAAATAAACGATTTTCAGCTGTATTTTAATACATTCTGTAGATAACTAGATCTTTGTTTGTATATACTTTTTCAAAGCTATCTAGGGCGAGAATCTGACCCCAGCCCGATCTCTCAAGGCTTGAATAAATGAGGTATTTTGCTTTGTTGCGAACTGAAAAAGCAAGCAGCTCTTCAGCACTCATACGGGGCAAAGTGGATAGCTCGTCTTTTAACTTTGTATACTTCACCCCGTGACTCCACAAATGACCATCATAGCCCATCACTGCACTCGCGCCGTAGTAAAATATCGGATGGTTATAAGTTGGAAGCGCTATATAGGTTTCTTTCTTTTTACTCTCATCAAACCAATCTTTGTATCGCTCTACCTCGTCTATAGAAAATATGACCTGCTTTTTATTATCCTGGAAAGTATAAGTCCAAATTGCATATAGCCCCGGAAGTGAAAATAGCATCACAAATAAGAATCGTAAAATTTTATTAGTGATGGTTTGGTAAAAACCAAATATAAATGCAACATAAGCCCATAGTAAGATTTTAATATTATCCCAAGGCCAAACAGAGAGAATACAAACAAGAAAAAAAGCAAACATTGCAGATGCAAATAGCAGCCAAGTTTGAATAGAGCGTTTTTTGATCCACGGAAGACAAATGGGTAGTAGGAGTAAAAAACCTAAGTTCTGAAATAAATAGTTCGCCGTATTTTGACCGCCTGATTTATCCCAAATAAATAAAAACTGAAGGCTTGAAGCTTTTTGCAGATAATCAGTGGACTGCAATAAGAATGGTGCCCCTAGAATTCCTGCTACAATCAAGTAATATACTGTGTTTTTTTGACATCTGTACAAACTTACTAATACTGAAAACCCCAAAAAGAAAACAAAGCTATGCAAGTGTATCCACGCCAAACTTCCTAATAAGATACCGTAGAAAATGATATCTTTAGTAGTAAAATTGAGTTTATCTTGCATGTATTTCCAAAGTCGATCTGTTAACAATAGTCCTATTGGCAGAGCTAAAATATACCCACGCTGCGGGATAAATACAGCTAACAAAAAATTCTTCCACGACAGCTGATCTTGCGACAGCAAAGACCAACTGGCGTTACAAAACAAAAGATACAAAAACCCCACGCCACCCATTTGCAAAGCAATAAACGCAGATAAAAACAACCCTAAAAAGCTCAAAAGTGGGTAAACCCATAAATAAGAAATAAAATTTTGCAACAACGTGTGCAGGTAATCCACTGCAAATGGATATTTTAAACTCTCTAGGGGAAAAATGTAATTTGAAGGCCAAAACTTGCTATGCTGTAAGTAACTAGCAAGTCCAATATGATAAGGCATATCTCCTAAATTATTAGCGTTCCAAACAAAAATCTTACCATCCTCTAGATACACAACCTTTAAGACTTGCCAAAAAAGAGGTATAAAAATCGGTATAGCCAAATACCAGGCTTTGACTCTATTAAAGCTAACTTTCTCATCTTTAAAAAAATAACAACAAATAAGTATAGATAAAATGGCACACAATACAAAACTAAGTCGACTGACTACAATATATTGGCTAAAAAAATTTAGCCATAAACAGGTGACTACAAACAACAAACTGACTTTAGCAACCTTCAAAAGCTTCCACCATAGATAGAAATTATATCTTTACGCTCATTTGTAATTAGTAACACACTAGGCTCTTGCTCAAATCGAATTTGAAAGTCTTTTTTAAAAAAGTTATCCTCAAATGGCTTAGCAACAACATCAAAGAGTGGTCTATCCATGATAACTATATCATACGTCTTCCAGTTATCTGGCAGTACATTGACATATACGGCTGCTTTAAAATCTTTTAATAACCATGGAAGCGGCCACTCAGACTTTGTTTGAATTAAGAACCGAAGATTTTTTTCATCAGGATGCAGTTTGATCCATTTTCTTAACGGATCAACAACTTCCTTCATTTTTGGTGATGTTTGTACGTATACATAAGCTTCTTTTGGATTAGCATAATCCACATAATTTAATTTTATTGAGCGTATACCCATGGCCAACAGCACAGTATAAACTCCAATTTGTACGATCTTGCTATTTGAAGCTAAGAAAAAAGCATACGGAAATAACAATGCGA
>JAGRAL010000347.1 GCA_020434605.1 Bdellovibrionales bacterium | reverse complement strand
AGTCAGTATGCAACTGAAGGTAGCTTTACAGCCAAAGATAAAAATATAGCAAGTATAGAGCCAGCTACAGATATTCTTACTCCAAGTAAGCGTTTTTCTGTAACCCAAATTTTAACTAGCAACACGACAAGTGAATTTACAATCGATACAAAATCTTTACTCTTAGCTGAACACCTTGGTACTAAAACGCATGCCATTTTAGAAAAATATAGATTTTATAAAAACTTGGACTCTGATGTAATTTCTTATTTTTCTAAGCAAAATGACTTTCCTTTCTCTCAACTAATGGAGTCAGCTCAAGTAGAGTGGGGCTTTACATATAAAGTAGATAACTATCTTATGGAGGGTAAAGTTGATCTTTGGGGTGTAGTTGATGATGAGTTGTGGATTGTTGATTATAAGACGGGGTCAGATCGTTATAAAGAAAAAGCATTTCTACAATTGCAATACTATTCATTGCCGATAAGAAAGTTTACAAATATTAAAACGGCTAAGCTAGTGGTCACATATCCATTTAGTCAAAGTACTTACGTGATAAATGCAAGCAGTGAAGACGATTTATTGAATGATATAAAAAAGAACTTGCTTGCTTGGCAATCTAGAAACGAGTCTCTAATCCAAAGCCTATAAAGAGCATATTGCCGGGGCCAATATTATACTTCATATCAGTTCTAAATAATATTTTCTCGCTGATGTGTACTAAGAATGCTGTGCCTACATGTATGCCAAATACATTATCACTAGTCCCGGCGTTTGAATCATAAGTAAAATAATCTACGCCACCGTAAATTTGTGTTAAAAAGCCTTCTGTATTTACTTCTTTTTTAGCGCTAAAATAATAATCAAAAATCTCAACACCCTCTGAGTTTGATATCAGAAAGCCAACCTCATAAAAATCGACCCATTCTCCAACTTTTGCTAGTCTAGCCCCCCAAGATGATTGAATTTCTGTCACACCATCAATATTATTAGGTAATAGGGGGCCGGTGTACACGGACAGCGCCATTTCCCCGCCTTCTTTGGCCGGTGCTGCAACTTGTGCTAAAGCAGGGTTAGATAAAAAGCTTAGTAGTAAAATGAAAAGCTTCATACTATTAATGTATAGTATTTTAACAATCAGGCAAAGGATTTTGCAATTATGATTCAACAGACTGAAGGCTATTTTGCCGGATATGATAAGAAACAACTTTATTATCAGACGTGGTCAAAGGGTAATGCAGAAGCAATAGTGATTGTAACTCATGGTCTAGCTGAACATTCTGGCGCCTATAAACTTTTTAGTGAGTCATTACTTAGTAAACTGCCTTTAGATATTTATAGCTGGGATTTACGTGGTCATGGTAGGTCAGAAGGGAAGCGTGGTCTTGTTGGTAGCTTTCAAGAATATATTAAGGACTATCACGCGTTTTATAAACTAGTAAAATCTGGTAATGATAAACAACTACCGATTATATTGTTGGGCCATTCAATGGGTGGTTTAGTAACAGTTAAGTTTTTACTAGATTATGAGGCCAACATTGAGGTGAAAGGGTTTGTGCTAAGCTCACCTCTTCTTGGTATCTCAATGAAAGTTTCACCAGTTAAAGACTATGCAGCGAAAATGTTAGTAAACTTACTGCCAACGATTACAATGAATAACGAGATTGATTTTAGAGATCTTAGCCACGATCTAGAAGTGATTAAGTCATATGACAGTGATCCATTTAGACATAATCGCATCAGCCCAAAACTATACTTAGACTTTTTAGAAACATTTCCTAAAGTATTCGAGGCGGCCCATCGCATTCAATTGCCTGCCTTGATTCAGTTTGCAGGAGATGACAGAATTGTAGATAAAGTATCGACATTAAAATTTTTTAATACTTTAGGGTCTATACAAAAAGAA
>JAGRAL010000346.1 GCA_020434605.1 Bdellovibrionales bacterium | reverse complement strand
GATTAGATTTTTCGCATAACAAATCCTAAATCTAACGATCCTCTAACACAGGATTAGAGTACAAAAATGACATGCAGTATTAGGCTTTACATCTAGGTTCTTTTGTAAATAGTATATCCCCAGGGAATTTTTTTTCAGGGGGAAACAAATGGGATCAAAGCTAGTTTTATCAGCACTTAGTCTATTCATCTTCTCTACTTCACACGCAAAACCCATCGAATTCACCGTCATGTCGTATAACGTAGAAAATCTATTCGACACTTTACATGATGAGGGCAAAGCCGATTACGCTTACCTACCTTTAACTGTAAAAAGAAGCATGCCTAGCGCGATGGAATATTGTCGTAACGAAAGAATTCCGCCTTACCGAGCACAATGTTTTAATCAAGATTGGAATGAAGACGTACTAAATACTAAAATCCAAAACATCGCTGAGGTGATCAAAGCTTACGACAAAGGACAACGACCTGACATATTAGTAGTACAAGAAGTTGAAAACTTAAATGTATTAAACATGCTAAATGAACAAGGCGGCCTAGGTTATCAAACTGTGGTTCTTCTTGAAGGTGATGACCAAAGAGGAATTGATGTGGGAATACTTTCTAAATACCCATTAGCGGGTGAACCTAAAATACACTACATCGATAAATCTAGAAAAATCAAAACTCGTGGTATTTTAGAAGCTAGGTTTCATATTCAAGATAAAGTCGTAGCCGTGTTTGCAAACCACTGGCCATCACAAAGCAACCCTGACGAGTTAAGAAGCCTTGCTGCTAAAAAGCTTTTAGAAGTTTTACCTAAAGCAAAAGCAGATGTTAGAATTGCCGCAGGAGATTTTAACACTAACAAAAATGATAACCCACACGGAATCAATGAAACACTATTGAAACCTAAACGTGGACTATACTTTGTTGAGACAAATCCTGAGCTAAAAGATGGACAACCAAGTGGCTCTCATTGGTATCAAGGAAAGTGGGAGTTCTTAGATCGTATGTTTATTGACTCAAAAAGTGCTGGGAATGCCGAAATTGATTTCTCGGTTCATGTAAAACCATTTATGTTAATGGATAGAATTTTAAGAGACCGTAGAGGCAACGAAACGGTACACCAAGTGCCTAATCGTTTTAATGCTGACGAATCACGAGGCTATTCAGATCATTTACCAATCGTTAGTTACTTTAAAATTAAATAATTACTTATTTATTGCAAGTTGGGGGAATTCGTATCGGTATTCCCTGACTAATCGAAAGACATAGCCCCTGATCCAATCTATCTGCTTTTCCCTCACACTCACCGTACGGGTAGTTGTATTTTCTGATGATTTTTACATTTTTGCTACCACCACATTCTCTTGCCGCAATGGCTGAAAGACTATCCCCCTCTTTTACAATCACATAGGGCCAATCCAATCTTGAAATTAAAGCCGTGAACACATCCAAACAATCTGCCTTTAGTGGTTCACGACAAGCTAGTAGCTCCGCCTCAACCGCTTTATCCAAAACCAAAAATGGTATGCTGTTGTATTTATCCTGCATATCTTTAATCACCACACTTCTAGCTCCCAAATTACGATCATAATGAGGGTGTAAATACAAAGACCTTGTTTTGGATTGGTTTGATAAAGTTACATTCTCCCCGTCTGCCAATCTGTCAGCAATAATATCTGTATTGAGTTTTCCTCCGGTCGTACAAGAAACTGAGGCTATAAACGAGATTACAAATAAAGGATATTTCACTTTTGGCTCCATTCATGTTGCCGGCCTACTACATAAACCCTGCAAAACACCAAAAAATAAGGGAAAAATACGAAGTCTTGGCTATTTTTAAGCTCATTCGCTGTAATTTTTTTAAAAATAAAATCAATGGCTTAATAAGGCAAATGAAAAGAATAGAGTCCCCAGCTCGCAACTGATAAAATAAAGTCTAATTTCTCTTGATTTCCTAGATACTTAAGCTTAAAACTTCGGGATCGTTTAAAACGTATATATTGGACTGTGGAGGAAAACAGTGGCAAAAGCTAAGAAGTTTAAGATTCAACGTAAGCTGGGAGTAGAATTACCGGGTTTAGGTAAACCTGGGGCATTAGAAAGAAAGCCCTACCCACCAGGCCAACACGGTACTAAGCGTAAAAAGTACTCTGACTACGCCATCCAATTAGAAGAAAAACAAAAAATCCGTAACAATTACGGTATGGGTGAAAGACAACTACGTCGTTTTATCGGTAATGCAAAAAAAGGTAGCAGCCAAAACTGGGTTGAAACTTTAGTTGGTTTACTAGAGCGTAGATTAGATAACGTTGTTTTCCGCTTAGGTTTCGCACCAAGCATTCGCTCAGCTCGTCAACTTTGCTCTCACGGTCACGTGTTTGTAAACGGCAAAAAAGTGAACATCGGTTCTGCTGTATTAAAAGTTGGTGATAAAGTTACTTTATCTAAAGCTATGTATGAAAATCAAATTTACATGACTGCAAAACAAAGCCCACGTATTCAACTAGCAGACCATCTTGAAGTTCAAGACGGTGAAGTTGCTACTGGCATCGTAAAAGACCTACCAAAATTGGATGCGGTTCCGTTTCCATTCCAACCAGGTCTTTTCTCCGAGTACTATGCAATGAGAAAAGCGTAGTCGAAAATAGAGGGAAAGTAGTAAAGCTTGTATATAAAAAGGATCCCGAAGGGATCCTTTTTTTTTATTCTAAATCTAAGTGTTTTATATTTTTGACTATTTACCAAGCCAGGCGCTTACTTTTCCATTTGGAAGAAGTAGGTCTTTTACTTCGTCGTAATCAACAAGTACAGATACTACACATGATGATTTTCCATGTGTCGGGTTTGTCTGTATAATTACTTTGCCCCGAGAAATTCCAGCTACTAAAGGGGAATCCAACGCGATCTCCTGAACAAGATCGGTCTCGGTAACAATATCATCAGAGTCGTAACAGTATGTACTGTCTGGAGTATTTGATAGCTTACGATAGATAATTTTTGCGAGTTCTAATCGTAAAAGGCCATAATCTTGCCAACTCATAAAATTACCCTGTCTTGGGACCTCTTTACCAAAATCCACCATATCACCTGTCTTAGAATCATAAGTTAGATAAAAGCTAAACTCATTAGGGTAAGATTCTCCACAGTTTTCTATTCCCGAGACCATATAACTTACATACTGGTAGTTAGAGGCTACAAGTTTTGCCGTAATATTTAGAACCAAATCATTCTCACCTACCTCAGAAGCCTCGCATGAAGCATTGTCTAGTAAGTTCTGACGAATGGATTGATTGATTTGTTCTTTTTTAGCAACAGGTCCTTTTACTATTTGTGGGTAAGAAAGAACTATATGAAGACCATCAACATTAAGGTCCTCATTCACTGTTCTTACCTGACCAGCGTTGGCCTGGCTAAATAAGATAGATGTAATAGCTATAAACATTAGGTTTACGCGGTTCATAAAGTCTCCTGTAATAACGGGAGAAAATGTACACGCGAACAGATTAAATAGCT
>JAGRAL010000345.1 GCA_020434605.1 Bdellovibrionales bacterium | reverse complement strand
TAAACTATAGCGAACCAACGCTGCAAAAATATTTACAAGAGGGAAAACCTGTATTTATTGATTTTACTGCCTCATGGTGTATTACGTGCCAGGTAAACAAACGCTTGGTTTTACATACTGATGATATTCAAAATTTTTTCACCACAAACAATATTATATTGATCAAAGCAGATTGGACTAATAATGATCCTGCCATCACTAAAAAGCTGGCAGAATTTAACCGAAACAGCGTGCCTTTGTATGTTTATTACCCTGTGCAAAGCCTAGCAAAAAATCAGAAACCAAGTGTACTCTCAGAAATCTTGTCAAAACAAATGATTTATAATCTTATAGATAACACGGAGGAATCTAAATGAAACAACTAATACTTATACCACTATTACTTTGTGGTTTTTCAATCAATGCATTTGCAGTTAAAGTAGGAGAAATGGCTCCTGCATTTGAACTTCGAAATGGAAATGGTAAGTCTATTTCTCTAACTGACTACAAAGGAAAGACTGTAGTCTTAGAGTGGCTAAACCACGACTGTCCATATGTAAAAAAACACTATGGTAGCGGTAATATGCAAGCGCTTCAAAAAAAGTACACTAAAGATGGAGTGATCTGGTTGTCCATCATTTCTTCAGCTCCGGGTAAGCAAGGTTACTTACAAGGTGGTGATGTTGCACGAATGACAAAAGAAAAGAATGCTTCACCCTCTGAAGTCCTTTTAGATTCTAGCGGTAAAGTAGGAAAGCTCTACGGTGCTACAACAACACCTCATATGTATGTTATAGATGCCACTGGAAAACTTGTATATATGGGTGCCATCGATGATAAACCTAGTACCGACCAATCTGATATTAAAGGCGCAACTAATTATGTAGCGCAAGCTCTAGATGCTATCAAAAAAGGAGCTCCTGTTAAGACAAGCTTAACAAGCTCTTATGGATGCGGAGTTAAATATTAATACTTAAAAGGTAGCACGAAGAAATTCGTGCTACATAGATTGTGTCCAAGTATAGATTTTTTCTAAATCGTTAGCATTTAAAATATCTTGTTCTCTAGCTACCTCTAAGAGTTCTTTAAAGTTCGTAAGAGATTTGTAATTACAGTCAGCCATTTGAAAAGCATTCTTCGCCGACAGTAAATCATAGGTAAAAATACTTAAAACTCCCATTACACTCACAGCCTCTGCTTTTAAAGCATTTACAACTTGCAAAGAACTTTTACCTGTAGATATCAAATCCTCAATCACTAAAACCTTAGCGCCTTTCGTAAGTTTTCCTTCGATCAAATTTTGCTTACCATGTTCTTTAGGCTTTGATCTTACGTATACCATGGGAAGATTTAATTCATGTGCTAAAAATGCAGCGTGTGGGATACCGGCAGTTGCAGTCCCAGCCAATACTTCTACATCAGGATAGTTATTTTTTATTTCATTAATAAATGCTTCTATGATTAATTTTCTTTGATCAGGATAAGATAACAATAACCTATTATCACAATATACCGGTGCTTGAATCCCAGATGCCCATGTAAATGAAAAGTTTGGGCTTAATGAAACTGCCTGAATATCTAATAAGGTTTTAGCTACTTCCTTCATTTTACCCCTTCATATTACTATAAATATCGCTAATCATTTTCTTAGGATCTTTGGCTTTGGTGATCTCTCTACCCATAACTATAAAATCAGCACCACTTTGAATAGCAGCACTAGGGCTTGTTACGCGAACTTGATCTTGCGTTTCAGATACGTTCAACCTTACACCGGGACACACTGTGATGCATTTAGCGTATTTTTCTTTGATCGCCTTAACCTCTAAAGGAGAACATACCACACCATTTAAACCACTATCTAAACACAAACCCGTGTAATGAAGTACCGAATCCTCTAAACTGGTAGGTATGAGTTGTTCATTTTTCATTTGATTCTCAGAAGTACTAGTCAACTGTGTAACCCCGATAAGTAAGGTGTCTTTATGACTAAGTTCACTTACCGCTTTTAACATCTGGCTTCCACCTGCAGCGTGAAAGTTAATCATATCTACTGAAAGCTTTAAAAGGTTATTTGTAGCTCTTGCTACAGTGTTGGGAATGTCATGGAGTTTTAAATCGAGAAAAACTTTATAGTTTTTATTCTTTAAAAACGTAACAATTTCTTTGCCTTCGCTATAAAACAGTTCCATCCCGACTTTGACCCACTCAACGTCATTTCCAATCTCAGACAAAAATGATTTTGCTTCTCCACCTGTAGGAAAATCTAAGGCAACAATCAATTTATTTCTCATAAATTGGCATCTCCACTTGCCTACCTGATGTCGGTTTTTGCTTAGCCAAAGGTTCTACTTGAAAAGCTATCGCCTCTAAGACATTGACCAAAGCCTCAGCAGTATCAATCGAAGTTAAACAAATAATATTTCTCTCAACGGCAGCTCTACGAATTTGAAAGCCATCTCTTGTTGGAGCTTTACCTTTTGTCAGCGTATTTAAAATATAGTGCGCTTTACCTGCATAGATCATATCAAGTATGTTAGGAGAGCCCAACTCAATTTTTTGAAGACGTCTTACCGTGATTTCATGCTTTTCTAAAAAGGCAGCTGTTCCATCAGTAGCGTAGATTTTAAAGCCAATTTGATGAAAGCGTTTTACAATGGGAAGAACTTCTTCTTTGTCTTTATCTGCAATCGTGCAGATTAGGTTTCCAAAGGTAGGGAGCTTCATTCCTGATGCTAACAAACCTTTATACAGTGCTTTCGCTATTGTTTTATCCGTCCCCATCACTTCACCAGTTGATTTCATCTCTGGTCCTAAATGCGTATCTACCTTCGTAAGCTTTGCAAAAGAAAATACTGGAACTTTTACTGAATAAAAATCTGGTTCAGGGTGATAGCCCGCTTTATAACCTTGTTCTATTAAAGTCTTTCCAAGAATACAAAGCGTAGCGACTTTTGCCATCGGTACACCTGTTACTTTACTTAAAAAAGGAACCGTTCTAGAAGACCTAGGGTTTACCTCGATTACGTAAATAGATCCCTTGTGTAAGACAAATTGAATATTTAAAATACCCTTAACCTTTAACTCACTACAAAGTTTCTTCGTGATCTCAATGATCTTTTCTTTTGTTTCAGGATATATTTTTTGCGGAGGATATACTGCAATCGAATCACCCGAGTGAACTCCGGCTCTCTCAATGTGTTCCATGATTCCAGGTATTAATACCTCTTCACCATCACAAATAGCATCTACTTCTAGCTCTAAGCCAATCATGTAACGATCTATCAAGACTGGCTGATTTGGATTAACCTCTACTGCCTCGTCTATATACGAATCTAACTCACTTGTTGAATAAACAATCTCCATCGCTCTACCACCTAAAACATAGGATGGTCTAACTAGGACAGGGTAACCCAAACCTTCAGCTACTCGAATAGCATCTTGTTTATTTGTTACAGTTTGCCCTAATGGCTGAGCAATATCTAACTTCTTAAGTAAGTTTTCAAATTTTTGCCTATCCTCAGTTCTGTCTATATCAGCTAAAGACATTCCTAAAATTTTAACGCCTCTTTCTTCAAGACTAGAAGCTAAGTTGATCGCCGTCTGTCCACCAAATTGTACTATAACGCCCATTGGTTTCTCTTTTTCTACCACATGCATTACGTCTTCAGTAGTTAGTGGTTCAAAATAGAGTCGATCCGAAATTGAAAAATCTGTAGATACTGTTTCTGGATTATTATTAATAACGATGGCATCAAAGCCAAAATCTTGTATTGCTTTAACCGCATGTACTGTAGCGTAATCAAATTCTATACCCTGCCCTATACGTATCGGGCCTGATCCAAGAACAACAATCTTTTGCCTACTGCTCTCCTGTACTTCGTCTTCCTCCTCATAAGTAGAGTAGTAATACGGTGTTGTTGCCTCAAACTCTGCCGCACAAGTGTCAACGGTTTTGTACACGGGTATAAGACCAAGATCTTTACGCTTAGAAAAAATTTCTGTTTCTTGCACTTTCCAAGCTTTTGATAAAAAGGCATCTGAAAAGCCTAGACGTTTCCATTTTTTAAAATTTTCAAAATTAACTTCTTTAAATGATGAGTTTAAAATATTTTTTTCGTTTTGAACGATATTTTTGATTTTTTCTAAAAAGAAAAAATCAATCTTAGTTAAATCATGTATTTTTCTTAAATCCATATCTCTACGAATTAACTCAGAGACAACAAAAAGTCTCTCATCTGTAGGCTTTGCTAGTTTTTCGACTAAATCTTCCGTCGACTTATCAGAAAGTTTATTAAGTTGTAGGTGGTTGGTACCTAACTCTAAAGACCTAACAGCCTTTAATATGGATTCTTCAAATGATCTACCGATTGCCATAACTTCTCCGGTAGCTTTCATTTGTGTACCTAAAAATCTATTTGCATTTTGAAATTTATCAAATGGCCACCTAGGTATTTTTGTAACCACATAGTCTATACTAGGTTCAAAGCAAGCATATGTTTTTTTAGTAACTGGATTTTCAATTTCATCTAGAGTATATCCTAAAGCAATTTTAGCAGCGAGCTTTGCAATGGGGTAACCCGTAGCCTTTGATGCTAAAGCCGATGACCTACTTACTCTTGGGTTCACTTCAATTACGTAGTACTGAAAGCTTTCTGGGTCTAAGGCAAACTGTACGTTACAACCACCCGAAATCTTCAAGGCTCTAATAATATTTAATGAAGCCGTTCGTAAGAGTTGATAATCTTTATCAGAAAGAGTTTGTGATGGAGCGACAACTATGCTGTCACCTGTATGAACACCCACTGGATCGATATTTTCCATATTACATACAACAATACAATTATCGTTCGCATCCCGCATAACTTCATATTCAACTTCTTTGAAGCCTGCGATGCTCATCTC
>JAGRAL010000344.1 GCA_020434605.1 Bdellovibrionales bacterium | reverse complement strand
GTTCTTGATAATACTTTTGTGTGTTTGCTACGCGTTCTTCTCCGCGCTCAGTAGCCTCTTGCTTCTTGCGATCGTATGCCTCTTGAATTTGTTGGATTTGTGCATTTTCAACACGTGATGAAGCCAAAAGACCCTCCTAGTCTCAGTGCTCAGTATAGCAAGAGAATGGGGGATCAGATCACTATTCGGCTGCAGAACTAGGCAATCGGCCAGCCTCTTTTGGGTTTTGACAGTGAGGTTTAAAATCACCCGTAAACTCATAGCATTTCCAGGAGTCTAGGAGTTGAACATGGTAGTTTTGAGGGACTTCAAAGTATTGGCCGTATTGTAGGTCATCCAGGGTAGAAGTGACTTCTTTGACCTTTTGGCCCGCTGGATCCAATATAGCGAGTTTGTGAACGCGGTATTCCGCAAATAAACTAGAAATGAATAGGCCGACCCAAAATAGCATAGCAGTGGATCGGCTGAATTAGGGAGATACTTTAGTGAACGATCTTTTCTTCTTTGATCGAATTTTCTAATAAATTAAAATAGGTTTGAACTAATAGATCGTATTCACCCTCATCTAATTCTTCTAAAAAATCTCGTTTATCTTCAAGGCTTTCTTGAGAGATGAAGTCTGTTAAAAGACTTTGCATTTCTTTTAACTTTTCCATGCTGAAGGGCTGATTATCTTTATCCTGCGTTTGGCTTAATACTCTGGCAATATCACGATTATCAAAAAGTAAGTGAATACCTTTCAAGGACTGCTTCAACAAGAATTCTAGCTGCTCTAGCTTGTCCAACTCGACAACATTATTCATACGGCCTCCCTGCCCCCGAGTGATCCATCTTGGATGACTCCTACTCTCATTGTTCTTAGAGTTCTGACTTCTTGCAAGGCTTAATCTGCATAGATTGACAACGACTGTCATATTTTGATTGCCCATATGAGTTTAGCTTCTTACAATGTAGCAAATGTAAGAAAACGATGAGGAAAAATTGGCGAAGAAAACAGCAGTAAAGAAGAAGTCAGCAAAAAAGCCCGCCCAACGTCGGGGAGCAAGTAAATCTCAAGATCCCATCATTGTTGATAAGGATAAGGGTTTGGTTTTTCCAAACGAAGAAGCGCTGTACTCACATTTTCAAAAACAAATTGTAAAGCTCGAAGACGAATTTTTTAAAGGCTATAACCCTACTACTGATATTAAAGAGGGAGAGTTTTTTGAGTACGAAGAACTTTTGGTTGAAACTTTAACTGAGCCTGATGAGATTTATAAATCAGATTTAGTTACTTCGTACCCAGCGTATCACTATATGAAGTCGTTTGTAGCAGAAGCAACAGGTGAGGATATTTACTATGTTGCTATTGTCTATGTATTAAATGATGAACCTACGTTTGTGTTCTTTCACTTTCCTACGAAGTCGGCTTCGCTTTTTGAACTCTTTAAACAAACAGAAAAAACTTTTGATAAAGAAATTGCCTATCAAGAAGGGGATGCTCTTGGAGACGGTGACCCTTTAGCAGAAGGTCTTTATAGTGCTATGCTAAAGATTCGCTCTGAAAAAGATATTGCTGAGTCTGAATTTTCGAAATTTAAAAAGTATCGTGACGAATGTATTGAAGAACCAGATGAAATTTGGCGTGATCCTGATTTGCAGGGCAATGTCTTAGTGAGTTTTATAAAAGATTTTACAGAAGGCAGTGAAGACTTGTTTTATGTCTCTGTTGCCGTTGAAGATAAAACGTCGGATTCGCATTTACTACTATTCTCATTTCCCACAAATGACCGCTCACTTGTTGATCGCTATCGCCATGGAGAAAATCTGCATGCCGAAGAGATTGTGCAAGGTGAGGGCCATTAAAAACAAAAGTCAGAGTAAGATTGTCTCGCAAAGTCAGCACCTGATTTGTTAGAAGAAACTTGGCTTATATATGGATGCAAGTTTAAGAGCTGGTTTTGACTTGTATGAGTATTTTTATAATCTTTAGGATGCGCATACACAAACGGGATCAATGCATCAGAATAGCTTTCAATTTGTCCTGATGTTGCATTGTAAATAGCAACTTGAATCGCTTGATAGCCGATGTCAGTACCATGTATTGCAAACTTAACTTGGTTTGTATTCACAGCTCCGGTAGATGTAGCGGTCAACTGGGTGAAGCCTGTATAAATCTGACCATTTACGGTTACATCAAAGCTCAATGGATTTGTATCAGTTATTACTGAGCCACTAGATTCTTGTTTCCATCTGTAAAATACTAAAATCTTATTATTAAGATCTATCGAAGAGGTTAAGCGCACATCTACTTTATCTGAGTAATAGATGTTATTGTGCTTAAAGACTTTGATGTTACCCGCAAGACTTCCCATTTTTGGAAAAAACTTTGAGCACTCCATCAATGCGATACCGTTTGAATCGTACTGTAAATCTCCAGTATATTGATTGTATGTATTTACTTTTGGTGCTTCATCTTCTGATTTGCTACATCCCACTAATGCGATGGCAATCAAGATAAGCCACATTGTTTTTGATTGTTTCATAAATTCCCCCTAATTATTTCCACACACATATATATGAAGCAAAAGGAGTGCCAAAGAGGGATCAAGGGACCAGTGAAAAGTCTTATGATTTCAAATATTTAGGTTGATTTTTAAATTTCATTTTGAGACACTAGATAGATATATAGTCACTGAGATTGAATCCATGAATAGGGGTGCTAAGTATGCAAAATAAAACACTTATTTTTACTGTAAAAGTTGTCGCCACATGTTTATTTCTTTGCAGC
This sequence comes from Bdellovibrionales bacterium, assembly GCA_020434605.1. GTDB lineage: Bacteria > Bdellovibrionota > Bdellovibrionia > Bdellovibrionales > UBA840 > JAGRAL01. The sequence goes on along the minus strand of JAGRAL010000344.1, from coordinate 156 downwards.
TGTAGTGCTTTAAAAAAACGAGCTTCGATAAATTTGGATAAAAAACCAACTGCCGTTGAAGTTATAAAACCAATTCACATTCAACTATCTGCTAAGCCTGGTTACACAGAGAGACATGTATACCATGTTAGCTCTGTAACAAAAAAATATGACCAA
>JAGRAL010000343.1 GCA_020434605.1 Bdellovibrionales bacterium | reverse complement strand
CAAGTTCTATAAAGTATTTTACTTCTATTGCTGATATCATTAATATTGTTTATCATTATAAGCATAATAATTCATTATATTTATAAATAAATATGCCCTATTACTCATTTAACGACACGCTGAGTGTCCATAACCAAAGGGGTATTTATGAAGTCTTTTATTTTAAGTGCTGCAATAGTAATGGGTTTAGCTACTACGGCTAGTGCCGACGTTGTTGAGCTATCTAGTAAAGTAGTAACTTTAAACGTAGATCTATCAACTACACAAGTGCGTTTATCAAATGCCGGATATACTTCACCTGTTTTAAAGGTTTTAGTTCCTGAGCTGGCTGGAGTAACAATTTTAGACCACAGAAACGAGGGAGAAGCAGCTCCATGTATAGCAACTTATGAAAGTTTGGATCCTGAAGATGTGATTCAAGGAAACCCAAGTGTAGAAAAAGTGGATCTTAAAATTACATTATCTAAAGGCTTATACGCTGATGTAGAGGCAGGAACTTGTCGAGTTACTTTGCATGAACTAGTTGAGGGAAAGATCAGAGGGCTTGGCTTCACGCATAGTAGACTATTAGATGTTGGCACTCGCCACATTGACGACTGTCAGTAATCATTAAATAAGAAGGAGAATTAAAATGAAATCAAAACTTACCCCACTTGTGTTTATACTAGCAAACTTAATTTATACAGCCGTTAGCGCAAATCCTGTGATTACATGTGAGAATGATCCAGAAAGCAAACATCACTTCAAGGTTACTATGGCAGACGAAAGAGTAACTATTGATGAGCGTTGGAATGGAGCATACGTAACATACCAAACCATTAGCGGTTATGTGCAACCTGTAGGTGAGGCTATCATTTTACGAATTCCGTATACCCCTCATACAATAGCTGTATTGACTAGAGGAGAGAATAATACACGAGTAATGGATTACTCAGGTTTTTTAGAGCCAAATGATATCGGCAGAGTCACTCTAGACTGTGATCGTCCATAGAAATGAGGCAGGGTTTATCGCTTAAAGTACCTGATAAATCCTGCTTCTAATAAGTAGCCAGCTTCACCATCTCTAGCGCGAACATTGAATCGCCATTTTCCGCCAACATGTCTTTCTACTTCAAAGTAATAATTTTTACCAAACCCAAATGAGTTTTCGATTAATCTAGCTAGAGCCTTTTCGGGATCTGGGTTGTTTTTAGTATCTGTATAATAGGCTTTTACCTTCCACTTATCTAAACTTTCACTGAACGTAAAGTGGTCGGAGTCTTCGGCTGTCATATATACGTCGTCAGTATAGTTTGCATGAATCCAATCTGTGTAGGTTTTTACCACGCTACGCAAGGCATGTCTTTCAGACACTGTGTCCTTATAGCTTGGGACATTAATAACAATACTGTTCTCATTCATAAAAGATTCTTGTGTGATTTCTTTTTGAGAAAATGCTGGTCCTTTTAAACTATTGATATCAGAAATATTTGTATAAAACAGATGGTGAGTGCTTTTATCCAGAATGATAATACTTAGGTTACTTGTATTTCCTAAACTACCAATTTGAGTTTTCTCTCCACCACTTACGGCCTCTTCTTTGCCAACACTCTTCGCGTGTTTTTGAACACAAGAAAGGTCGGCGTAAACTTGCCTTAAATTAAAGTCGACAATGGTTTGTCCATCCGTAAAACCAGAGATCGCAGATGCATTTTGATATTCGTCACCAGCACTTAATTGACCGTTTAACTTAATACACCCTACGGCATCTAAGTTTAGCCAGCCACTTATTGGTGAATTGCTACTATTCGCACGGTTTACTTTATGATTATCTCTATCGCTAATTTTTCTCACAAGGTCGGACATTGTATACCACTCGATAGTGGGGCCATTACTACTTGTAGCTAGCAGGGGGCTAGATAAAAACAGGCTTAATAGCGGTAAGGTGTAAACAAGCTTCATTTTATTAGTGTCCTTAGGTTAATTTTCACAAAATATCTAAGCAATACCGGTGCCTAATGAGATCCGCCACAGGCCCAGTTGAGCTGTAAACAGCTGTTAAATCGCGTAAATTGTCAGTTCCTGTGCAAGAAGGTGGCACTGCTGATCCTCCATGTGTAATTCTTTTGGTGTTTTTTAATCCTTTGTCACCAATTTCGTGCGTACGTTTTACAACCTAGCAAGCTTTTAAACTTATGCCTGCTAGTTTGCTTTTCTTGAGATACGTTCTCCTCACCTGGGGGGGGGGATTTGAAGCACACTATTTTTTTATCTTTACTTGTTGTTTTACTCAGCCCTTTGACCACAAAAGCTAGCGAAATAGAAGTCATCTACACATGGTCTACATTTATGCCTTTATCGATTGAAGGTCTTCCAGAAGTTGAGGCTGTTTGCAAGGCTCATAACTTTAAATGCACTTTTGTTTATGACCCCTATCAATCTATAGATACTTTAGATCCAGAGTTATTGCCCTACGCACAGTCGCAGGATCTTTCAGACGAGCTAATTGAAAAAGGAATCTTAAACCACTTCCCAGGAATTGCGGTATTAGAAGATGGTCAAATTTTGGGTAACATTCACCTTGGCTACCTTGAACCAGAAACCCTAGAGTGGGTAATATTACGGAGACTACAATGATACTTTTTGCTTTTTTATTTAGTATTTTTGCTGTTGCAAATGAACGTCCTGCAAAAGAAGTTTCTGTAAGCCCACAGCTAATATCAACGACTGATATTAATGACACTCCCACATATTTTTTTAAACCCTCACCCGATGGGAGATACTACACATACACAACTTGGAAACCATCTGATGGTCATTATGCTGATAAAAATATTTTGTTAGATTCTCAGTCTGGTGTGTCCATGCCAATCCCTGGCGCATATGATCCTATGTTTACACTTAATATGCGAAACGTAATTGTACCTGGGCAAGTTGCCAGTTATGGACTACGATTTTATCATCTAGAAGATTTGATCAATCAGGGGGTGGCCGCACAACCCTTTTTTAATGATACTGAATTTAAGGGCGTTTACGAAAGCATTGCCGTTCTTAGAAAAACTGCAACCGAGGTTATTTACCGCGTAATCATCGAATTTAATTCGCGATACTTTAGGGATTATAAAGAAACATTGGATGCTAGTGGTAAAACCATAAAAATGGAAATCATAAGCCCAGTAACTCAAGTGTGCAGCAACTATAAGTTTGCATTACCTATGATTTCAAAAACCGGTACAGAGTTCAGTGGTCTTGACTACAGTGTTGGCAAATCACGCGTATACAAACTAAATAATGATGGCACCTGTGAGGTCAGCGAAGAGCTTGGGTATCTCGCTGGTAAAATTGCGTTTGGCTATAACTCAAGATATATCGCATTTCATGTATTTGAAAAAGCGGACAAGCTAGGTAACTATGCCTTTAGCCATATATCAGCACCTGATAGTAAAACTGTTGCTAATATTTATCTTAAAGATAGACTTACAAATACGACTTACAAATTATCTAACTATGTAGATGGAAACGCCATGTACCCTGAGTTTTTAGCAAATGGTGACATTGTGTATATACTTCACCCGCACGACACTAGCTCATTTAAGGTAAGGTTTGTGCGAATACGCCCAACTATTTATTAGCTTTAATCAGGCTAAGGCCGTTTGTATATTTTTGTAATACTTTTGGAATGTGGATACTACCATCTTCTTGTTGGTAGTTCTCAAAAATCGCAATAAGAGTTCTTCCAACCGCAAGACCTGATCCATTTAGTGTATGCACAAACTGTGGTTTTCCTCCGCCATTAGGGCGAAATCGAATGTTTGCACGTCTTGCCTGAAAGTCTTCAAAATTAGAACAAGAAGAAATTTCTCTAAATGCATTTTGTCCTGGTAACCACACATTGATATCATGACACTTTGCCGCTCCAAAACCTATGTCACCGGAACATAGTATGGCCACTTCATAGTGTAGTTCTAATTGTTTTAGAACTTCCTCGGCATGAAGAGTTAGTTCTTCGTGTGCTTCATAGGATTTATCCGGGTGTACAAACTGAACCATTTCAACTTTATTAAACTGGTGTTGTCTAATTAACCCTTTTGTATCTCTTCCGTGTGATCCTGCCTCTGATCTAAAACATGGAGTGAATGCCGTCATTTTTTGTGGTAACTGCGCTTCGTCCAAAATTTCACCGGCATAAAAATTTGTAACCGGCACCTCGGCCGTAGGAATTAAATGATATCCCATGCCCTCAATGTGAAAAACATCTTCGGTGAATTTAGGAAATTGACCTGTACCCTGGAACGAAGCTTGATTTGCCATAAGCGGCGGTAAGCATTCTTCATACCCATGTTTTTGAGTATGCAAATCTAACATAAAGTTTTGAAGTGCGCGCTCTAAAAGAGCCGCTTCTTTTCTCAGAAAACAAAAACGTGAACCCGTAATTTTTGCAGCTCGTTCAAAATCCAAAACATTTAACTTAGTGCCTATGTCGTCGTGTGCCATTGGTTTGAAAGAGTAAGTTCTTTTTTCTCCTACAGTGCGAACAATTTTATTATCCGCCTCACTCGTACCAGTTGGAACAGATGAGTGTAGCTTGTTTGGCAAGCGCAACAATATATGGTCCACTGCCTCTTGTGCAGAGTTTTGCTGAACTTCCATTTGTTTGATTTCTTCTTTGATAGCTGTCATTTGTGCCATCAATTCATCTGTATTTTTGCCTTGTTTTTTAAGGTTAGGTATTTCTTTACTAACAGAATTTTGCTTCGCTTTTAGCTCTTCAGTTTTTGCGATTAGATCTCTACGGCGTTTGCTCTTTTCTAAGAGTGAGTCTATTTCGGCAGGGTCGCCTTTTCGCCTTTTTAAAAAATCTTTATATTCCCCAGGATTTTGCTCAATTAATTTAATATCTAACATGGTTTAACCCTTCCGTACTAGGGTATAGGTATAATAAATTTAGGCACCTGGGGCAACAAGTACGTACATTCTTAAAAGAAGTCCTATTAAAAATAGAATCAGGTCCAGCACTAAAACTCCGCCGGCACCCCAAGACCTTGTAATTTTTAGAAAGACCGCTGCCGTAATAATCAGTACAAACCAAAATGAAAGTCTACCGTAAAATAGTAATCCCTCACCGATCAATGCCATTGCATAGGCCACTATGAGCGCTGAAAAAAATCTGAGACTAAGCACTCCTAGATGTGTAGAACCTTTTTTTATCCCCTGATGTGTTGAAGCTATGATACCCATATCAACCCCCTAAACTTTGAATCAATCGTCTAATCTCTTGCTGATCCGGCGCATTTGGCGACAACCGTAGATACTTGCTGTAAGCATCCACCGCCTCTGCTTTACTCCCTAGAGCTTCTAACAGAGCACCAGTCTCTTTATAGATCTCAGCATAACCAGACTCTTTTGCACTAGCAACGGATAACATAGAGCGAGCCACATCATAATTGCCGGCCAGGCGATGTGACCTGGCTATCTTAACATATAACAACGCCGAGTTTGGATTTATAGAAACCACCTTTTGGTACTCACCTGCGGCTCTAGAGTATTGCCCTTGAGCTGTATAAATATCTCCCGCCAAAAGGTAACCATCCGCTAGCCTTGGGTTTCGACGCATCTCTAGATTTGCAAAACTAAGAGCATCCGCATATCTGCCAAGCTTTAAGTATGCCTCCCCTAACATAGAATTTAATTTAGGGTATCCATCATTTAACTCTCTAGCCACAGAAAACTGCTGCGCCGCTTGCGCATAGTTTTTAGCCAAGAATTGAAGTTCTCCGATCTTTATATATGTGTCTACTTTAGAAGGTCGAACTTGTGCTACAGTCAAAAGTGTTTTGAGGGCATTTTGTAAATCACCCTTTTTTTGGTAGGCCTCAGCTATATAGTAGTAGGCATCTACATTTGAATAACCAGCATCAATCGTCTGTTGAATCACCGCTATTGCATCATTGTACTTATCATCATCCAGTAAAATTCTTCCGTACTCCTCTCTATACTCAAGAATAGATGGATAAGTATTTATTAAGTTTTTGATGTATGCCATCCCCGCACTTGGCCCTTGAAACTTAGAAAGACTATAAGCATACAGAGACTGTAAGTCGGGATTTGTAGTCTCTAGTGCAATGGCTTTGCTAATCGCATAGTGTGCTTCTCTAGGCATTCCTTGTGCTAAATAACACTCAGTTAAGATTTTTAATGATTCTACATCTCCATCATAACGTTGTACCGCAGCTTCTGCTTGTTTGATCGCCCCAGCATAGTTCATTCTTTTCATTTCAATGATCGCATAATATCTGAATAGCCTATAGTCTTTCGAGTTAACCCTTTGCGCCCTCATCATTTGATTTGAGGCCGACACAAAGTCAAATCTGGATGCATAGTACTCGGCTAGCTTTAAATGCGCTTCAAAAAACTTTGGATCAGCTCTAATAGACTGATTCAACCAAGCAATCGCCTCTTTTTCTTGATTAAGCTCCCACAGACTTTCTGCTGCTTTGTAGGCAGCAGATGCATTTTTAGGATCCATTTCAAAGGCAGCCTTATACTCTGCTTGCGCATCTAAAAATCTTTTTTGTGAATAGTAACGGTCGCCATTTTCTACTAACTCTGTGCTTGTCCCCTTAACAACTTTTTTATTATACGTCTCTCCCATACCCTGCAAAAGTTGTTGTAGTGTGGTGTTGTTCGCATCTAAAGCCAATGATGACTTCGCAAAATTTGCTGCACTTTTTTTATCACCTTTTGAGTTTTCAATCATCGCTAGAGTGTAGTATGCTTTTGCAGCGATTGTTGTGCTCGCATCCGTATCTTCTTCTTTAAATGAGCGGATTAATTCGATGGATCTATTCAGGTTGTTAAAGTGTTTGAACTCTACATAAGCAAGTAAGCTTGCTGCCGCCTCATGATCTTCAGAAGAAGAAATCATTTTTTCTAACATTTGCTTTGCGGCAAGTGGCTGTCCAGATTCTTCTCGTATAATTGCTTGCTGTAAAATTGGTTTTTTCCATGCGGGCCAAAACTTGCTGGCTTGTTGATAATACTTTAGCGCATCTACCTTTTTATCAGCTCGAAGTAATGTTTCAGCCTGCATTTCATAAAAGGTAACAGCACTAGAGTCTTGAAACAAAACTCTATTAATTATATTCGTAGCGGCAGTGATATCGCCGCGAACCAGTTGAATTACTGCGTTACAAGTTGATGCAGAAGCACTAAAAGACTCTGCTCTTGAGGACTGCTCAAGTAGTTTACTAAGAACAGCAAGCTCTCCAGATGATTTAGCGGTGTATGGCCACAACTCTCTATACGAGAGACACAAGAGTGCAATTGCATCCACATTAGTTTTGTTTTTTTCTAAAAATGGTACTAGCTGCTCTTTTAAAAACAAATAATCAGATTTTCCAGATTGCATGTAAACATTAAGAAGTTGTAAGAATTTTTTCTTTTGAACGTCTACTGGATCTGGACTGCTATTTTTGTTAAAATTCGGAACTGAAAACGTAACTAGATCTACCGTGCCACGCATTTTAAAATTTCTAGTTAGATACAGCAAGACTCCAATAATAACTAGAACAGCCAACAAGAATCTAGCTATCCGGTTACTAGATTTTTCTCGTCTTTCTTTTATCTCGA
>JAGRAL010000342.1 GCA_020434605.1 Bdellovibrionales bacterium | reverse complement strand
ATCCTAAAAATAGTACCCCATATAACGCCAGGTGATTTTCGGGAAGTAAAAGAGCTGAGATGTTTACATCTCCCTCCATTATATAACTGATCGGAGCTCCCCACAAAAGAGCTGTGGCAAATTGCAACCCATTTAGCTCAAATGAGTTGTAGTCTTTTGTGATCTTATCAATATACAAAATATGTATAGCAAAACTAAGAGCGCAAAGTAGAGTGTAAAAATCACCGATATTAAACCCACTAAACTTTAATTCGCAAAGAAGGGCCACGCCCACAAGAGCCATTAAAACATAAAACCAAAATACAAATGAATACGATCTTTTGCGAAACAAGATAGCCAAGAGAGGAATAAATATCACATAAAACGAAGTCAAAAACCCTGATTTAGCTACACTTGTAAATTTTAAGCCAAGGGTTTGAAAGTGCATGCCAAAATAAATCATCGTTCCAGCAATTAGTGGCGGTATAAAATATTTGTAATTTTGTTTGTACGTCTTGTACTTAATAAATAATGGTAAGCTAAAGGCACAGGCTATCAAAAACCGTAACGTGTTTGCCCAATAGGGCCCGTAGACTTGAAGCGACCACTTGGCTGCTATAAAACCAAAGCCCCAAATACTGGTGCCTAATACTAAAAGTGCATAATGCTTCATCCAAGAGGTAGTATCATAACGCAATGTAATGGCAACGGGCTTTTGTTCACACCCCTAAAATTACATAGATTATCAAAAAAGGTAGCTATACCGACAAGAGTAAATATGCTAGTAATAATGCATGGTTCACAAAACGGCACTTATTGATCCCTCGGCTACGATCGGAGCTAATGTAAGTATTGGCCCCTATTCTTTTGTTGGCAAAAATGTCTCTATCGGCGACAACACAAATGTAATGGCATTCTCAACAATTGAAGCGGACGCAAAAATTGGATCTGACGTTACAATTTATCCACATGTAGTAATCTATAACGGTAGCTTGATTCACAACAATGTACATATTTATCCACACTCTGTGATTGGGTCTAACGGCTTTGGCTATGCTACAGACGCCATTGGTGTTCATCATTTTATCCCACAAATTGGAATTGCTATTTTACATGAGGGTTCACATTTTGGACCATCCTCTTTTATTGATAGAGCTGCCTTAGACACTAGTTGTGTGGGTAAGGGCTCACACATCGGTGCTTTCTCGCATATTGCTCATAACAGCAAGGTTGGAGATAATGCTCGAGTCTACAACGACTTAATCGTAGCTGGATCTACAAAGATTGGTGATAATTTTAAAACTAGCGGTATATCAGCTGTAACCGGGCACATAGACGTAACTGACAATGTACGCTTAGAAGCACACAGCGGAGTAAACAACTCTGAAAAAAACCCGGGACACTACCAAGGCTTTCCACACGAACCCGTCGAAACATTTCGTGAGCGTTTAGAAAATATCAAAGAATTATATAATTTAAGAAAAAAAGTCTTACGCCTTAAAGGATTTAACAAATGATTTTAGTAAGTGAACTGCAATCTAAATTTACAGATTTAATCACATCTATCTCAGGAGATGTAAAAAAGAATTTTTCTGAAGTGGCCTCATTTGATAAAGCCCAAAGCG
>JAGRAL010000341.1 GCA_020434605.1 Bdellovibrionales bacterium | reverse complement strand
CTTGTCCCTCAGACGATTCTTATTGGATCTCGTGCCGTCATTTTAGGTACAGGATTTGCCTATTAGAAGGGTAGGAGGTCCGTTTGGGTCGTTTCGTACTTCTATATCTATTTATTGGTTTGGTGATGGGTTTAGCTGCCTGTGCACCACAATTAGAACCTGAGGAGTCATGTAACTTCGTACGGAACTCTATGGAGAGAAGAGTCTCTTGGTCTGACACGCCGTTAGTTGTGGGTGTTGAAGATACTGTCCCAACTTACTTTCACGATGAAATTAAAAAAGCGATGCATACCTGGGAAACAGTGCTAGGTGGAAAAAAACTTTTTAAGCCAGAATTAAAAACAATTCATCGAAGTGAAGTGAATACTGTGAACATTAGCTTTTTATGGGAAACTTCATGGGCAGCGACACCATCTGGTGGTGCCAGTGGGATACCTGGCGCAAAAGAGCAGGCTAAGACTTCGATTTCGTTCCAATCTGACAATATATATAGGGCTATAGTGTTTTATAACGCCCAAGATAATGAGTTTAGTGCTGGAGCCCACTATGGAGCCACGGATATTGCCAGCGTTACTTTACACGAGTTAGGGCATGCCATCGGTTTAGATCATATCCAACAAGAAGATTCAGTAATGTACCCAAAACTCAAAACGAATACGGTTCGTATGGAGCCGACGGAGACGGATATAAATTCTTTGCAGTGTGAATATTAATGACGCCATGAAATATCTACCTGCAATGAAAAATGAGAATGTAAGAAAATTTAAGTTGTTATAAACCTAAGAGGTTACGTAGCATGTACCTACACCAAAAAAGTGGAGGTTAGAAACGTGCAAGTCCTCAAATTAAAAGGAGTAAAAGTAATGTCTTTTACAGATGCAAAAAACAAAGTTTCTAATCTAAATACATCTAATGTAATTGGTGGTACTCGCATACTAAGTAAACAACATGATCACCTTGCTCCGTCTTTTCAAGAAGACTTAGAGCCACTTTTACGTTTAAAAAAGAATGTAAAAGACCTTGAGCAATTAAACTCTCGCATGAATTTTATGATGCGTGAATTGCAAAGCTTAATTAAATAATCATCAAAGGTACCAGCTTCCTTTTTCGGGTCACGTTGCGTCGGATACTTATAATTAATAAAAAAACCGGATAACATCCGGTTTTTTTGTTTGAATTACGAATATTTTTAATAGGAATGATTATGGTCCGCGGTTCCGAAAAGGAACCGGGTACCTAAAGTTTTTTCATTACAATTCGAAGCTCACCATCTTTGTATTCGCGCTGTAAATCTTTAGTATCTACCTGCGCATTTAGTGGAATGGTTTGGTGATAAGCCTGTACGGATGAAGATTCTATCTTGCCATTTGGATCATCAATTTTTTCTCTAAATTCACGTTGTCCCGATACCACAATTGATTTGGCTTGTACTTGAACCTTCATGTTCTCTAATTCGTGTTGTGGGATTTTTGCGCTAAATACGTAGACTTTATCTCCCTCAGAAAGTTGGGTAGGGATAGTATCAATTCTATAAAAAGGATCTTGATCTTTACCTTCAAATCTAGAGACATCACTTAAGAACCCGCGTTGTCTATTGATCATGGCATCATTATAGATTTTCTTTTGATTTGCATCCATTGTTTCATAGGCTCGTTGATTCATATTATATTGAGTTTGAAACTTTTTGTGCTGATGTTCTAAAGTCTTTTCGTATTCTTCTTGGTTATTCTCTAATATAGTTTTGTAAGTTTTATTTTGGTTCTCAATTTTTTTAAGTTGTTCTTTTTCATTTTCTTCTAACTCGGCCTTATAAGTGGTAACCTGTTTATTTTCTTTTTGTTCCTGTAGTTTTTTATGCTCTTCCGACTTTTGCTGATACATCAACTCTTGTTTTTGCATATTCTCAGTTTGTTCTTTACGTAACTTTTCTGATTGTTGATGGTATTGGTTTTGTTTGGTTTCTAAATCATTTTTGTTAGCTGCGACCAAATTATTAAATTCTTTATCTTGTTGAGCTCTTTTCTCTTGTGCTCTCTGTGTATATTCTGCTTCGGTTTGTTCTAGTGTCTTGGCTTGTTCCTGACGAATACCTTCAATTTTTTTCTGATAAGAGTCTGTTGAATTGCTAAGCTCAGTTTTTTGTCGTTTTTGTTCAGCCTCTCTTACTTTTTCATACTGAGTTCTTTGGCTTTCTAATACCTCTTTGTTTTTTGTTCTCATTGCCTCAGTTTCAAGAGCTATCTTTTCGCGCTCTTCTACTTGTGCTTTGTTTCCTCGTTTCTCTATATCGCGAAGATTCTGGTTATAGCGTTTTTGAATGGACTCAGATTGGTCTGCCATCTTTTCTTGAATATTTTGTAAGTTTCTAGCTTGTTTTTCACGAAGTGCGATTTGCTCTTTAAGGTAATGATCTTTTTGTGAATCGATAGCTTCGTTATGTTCAGATTGAATCTCTTTATACGATT
>JAGRAL010000340.1:4098-4445 GCA_020434605.1 Bdellovibrionales bacterium | reverse complement strand
TTTAAAATTTCTGATCTATCTTGCTGAGAAACCTCTATACTATCTAGTCTGTCTTCTTTAAAGTTTACGTCCAAAATTTCGGCTTCCCCGTATACTTTTACCCCAAGCTTTTCACAAGAAGAGAGCGAATCGGCAAGTCCTGCGCGAGATGCTTGTCTAAAAGAAAAAGGAGCAAATAACGGAAGTGGGTCGGTATAGTTAATGGCTTCAATATTTTCGTAATAGACAGCAGATGCCAAGTGATGTGAAAGGTGAATCGGCCAAGTTTCGTGAAAGTGAGATTTTTTAATTGTATTCTTAAGCTCTAATGCTGAGGCTAAACTTAGGGTCTCTACGTTTTTAAGATA
>JAGRAL010000340.1:0-4075 GCA_020434605.1 Bdellovibrionales bacterium | reverse complement strand
CCCTTTTCTATCTGATGCTGAAAAAGTGGTCCCATAAACTCTATGGGCCCTTGCTTTGACCAAATCACATAACCTTTTGAGCTATCAACAATAGGCTCTCCTTCAAAAAGGAAGAATATTTGTGATTCTGTTAAGGATGTTGTTTTGAAAATTCCAAAGGGTCCTTCCCAATCGCTGGGAGTCCATCTGCCCATTAAGTGACTTAGATCGATAATAGCAACTTTATAGCCCATTTGCGACAACTCGCCAGCTAGCCAGTTACCACGATTGAATATGCTTACTATTGTAACATCATAAACAGCGCTCATATGCAGTAAGTATGAAATAGGAATATGTCTTTGGCAAAAGAAACCTCATCACCAAAGTATGAAGCTTAAAGAAAAGTAATTTTACATGCTCTGCTTTTAATCAACAGCTAGCATTATAAATAAAAATGCTCTACACTCCTTACATGAAAAAAGTTTTGATCGTTAGGCTATCTAGCTTCGGAGATATCGTGCAGACTATGGCGGTACCGAAGACTATTAAGGCTTCATGGCCTGACGCACAAGTGGATTGGCTTGTTAGAAGCGACTTTAAAGAACTACTTGAAGCCCACTCTTACATCGATCAAGTGATTAGTTTTGATCGAACCCAAAAGCTTTCTGGTTACTTTTCGCTTTGCTTCCAGCTTTTTAAAAATAAGTACACACACGTTTATGATGCTCACAACAATTTGCGCTCTCGTATCTTAGGGTGGGTTCTGCTTCCACGCCGATTACTTTTTCAAACAAAATTTTTACGTAGGTCCAAAGAGCGCCTCAACCGCATTTTATTATTTAAATACAGAATCAATCGATTTCCTAAACCCTTTATTGCCCAAGACTCTTTTTTAAAACCCTTAAAAAAATGGGGTATGCACTCATTTACACCTGGTCCGCACTTCTTTGTTCCAAAGCACATACAGGCCAAAGTGGATTTACTTCTGCCAAACGAAGAATATATCTGTGCCGTACCTTCAGCGGCTTGGCCCATGAAGCGTTGGCCGATTTCTTATTGGAAAGATCTACTGCTACTTTCGAATATTAAGAACTGGATTTTTTTAGGTGGAAAAGAAGACCACTTCATTGATTCGTTATGCGCATCCATCCCTAATAAAACCATCATCAATTTTAGAGGAAAAACCTCTCTTATGGAGTCCTGTGCTATTTTAGGGCGTGCAAAAATGGTTATCGCAAATGACACAGGTTTACTACATGTCGCAGATCAACTTTCAAAAACTACTATCGCACTAATTGGCCCAACAGCATTTGGCTATCCAAAATCATCTACGGCCTCGGTAGCTGAGATTCAACTTTACTGCAAGCCATGTAGTAAGGACGGAAGCGATCCTTGCACACATCCAATGCAACAAAAATGCATGAAAGATATTAAGCCACATAAAGTCTTAGGAATGATGAGGAACTTAGAATGATGCTCATCTACCGCTATATATTCTTTCCTATTTTTTATTTGCTCACCTACACCTTTCGGTTTGCACACCCAAAACTTAGAGCCTATTTTAAACTTCGTAAAAATCCATATAAAGATATTGTGATTCCTAAAAATGCCTACTGGTTTCACTGCTCCTCTGGTGAGATAGAGTACGCAAAGCCTATTTTTAGATGGCTTAAAGAAACACATCCTTCAGAAAAAATTGTGGTTACTTACTTTTCTAATAGCTCGCTTAATAGCATCAAAAAAATAGCTGAAATTGATATAGCCGTTCCTCTCCCTATCGATACGAAAGGCAAGATGCGAGACTTTATTAATTTATTTCAGCCAAAGTATTTATTTGTGGCCAGAACTGATTTGTGGCCAGAAATGCTCTATCAGGCTCACGCCGCTAAAATTCCGTGCGTTTTGTTTGCTGCCACACTTTCTGATACAAATATTAAATATACTAACCCGTTAGCACGTTATCTTTTTCAACAACTGCTAAGTAAACTTAGTCTTATTATTTGCGTAAGCGTAGATGACGCCAGTCGCTTTAGATCGTTTCAAATAAAAAAATTAGAGGTAGCAACTGACACACGCTATTTGCAGGTTGTACACCGTTTGCAACACAAGAAAGCTCTACCCTGCCAAATCAAACCCACTAAGCCTATTATTATTTTTGGCTCTACTTGGAGTAAAGATGAAGAAAAGCTTTTACCTGCTTTTTTAGATCTTTTGACCGAAGGATTTCAAATCATTCTTGTACCTCACGAAGTGACCAAAAAGCATCTAAGCGACTTATACGAAGAAATGGATTATCAATGCTTAACGTATGCAAAATGGTCAAAAACTTCAGTCTGGGATAACAGTGAAATTCTTGTCGTTGATCAAGTGGGCTACTTAGCCGAACTCTATAGCTATGCAGAGGTTGCCTTTATAGGAGGCTCATTTAAACGCCAGGTCCACTCCGTAATGGAGGCTTTAGCTAGCGGCTGCTTAACTCTTGTTGGGCCTAAGTATAAAAATAACCGTGAAGCTATTGAGTTTCAAGAATACTGGATTGATGGAATCCAGCCCGTACAAGTAATCCAAGACAAAAAACATTTACTAGCCCGAGTAAGAAAGTGGAAAAAGGAACAAAATCGTAAAAAATTCAAAGCTTCACTGATTTCGAAAGTTGAAAACCTGGCACATGATGCCGAAAAAACATTTACGCATATCGAAAGACTCATTCAAAGCACTGACGCGTAATATTAGTCATTCTTACTTGCTTAGATACCCATTTTTTTTCATAATAGCTCCTCAAACATAAGGAGTTACAATGGCAGTATTAGTTGGTAAACAAGCCCCTGAATTTACAGCAACGGCTGTATATGGCCAAGATTTTAAAGACATTAAACTTTCACAATTTCGCGGAAAGAACGTAGTACTTTTTTTCTACCCTCTAGATTTTACGTTTGTATGTCCTACTGAGCTTCACGCGTTTCAAGAAAAACTATCTGAGTTCAAAGAAAGAAACGTAGAAGTTTTAGGATGTTCAGTAGACTCTCAATTTTCGCACTTAGCTTGGTTAAACACACCAAAAAATAAGGGCGGTATCGAAGGTGTTAAGTACGGACTTGTAGCTGACGTTGGTGGCAGAATTGCTTCTAGCTACGATGTACTTTCTGAAGGAAATGTTGCATTTCGTGGATTATTTTTAATTGATAAAGATGGTATCGTTAGACACCAAGTTGTTAACGATCTACCACTTGGACGCTCTGTTGAAGAAGCATTAAGAATGGTAGACTCTCTAATCCATTTTGAAAAAAATGGCGAAGTATGCCCAGCTAATTGGACAAAGGGTGATACAGCAATTAAAGCTACTAAAGAGTCAGTTTCTGACTACTTAGCAAAGCGCTAATCAGTATTGCAAATTTACATTAAATGTAAACTAAAAGACCCCACTCATTAGGGGTCTTTTTTTATAAAATTCACTCGACTTTTGTCTCTATCTTACCTCTCAAGTTCGCTTTGATTTTCAGTATGTCTAAGACTAAATTACAATAAAACTATGTTGCTCTTACTCATAATCTTACAAAGCTTTTCGCAAGATTTATACATCACCGAAGAAAGAGCTACCCTATGGAACCCCAATGATCCTGGTTACACCTTTGAAGATTGTAAAAATCCATCTGAGTACACCTACGTTACATGTGAGAGACGTATTGCTTGGCCTGCCGGCGGTGAAAAAGTCAGTCAAACTAAGGCCATGCAAACCGTACGTGGAAAAAATTATTTATTTGTTCAAATTGGTAGCCAGTATGGCTGGGTTGAAGAATCTACGATAGACAAAGTAAATAAAAAAACAAGATCGAGAGCTTATATGTATACCCAGGCTGGTTTAAGCCCCGGGCGTTGTACTCAGGCAAGACAATTACTGAATGACTGTTTTTTTGGTTGCGCCTCTCAAGGTAAAGGGGAAAAAGAAGGCACCTGCATTAATAACTGTAAACCTTTAGATAGTGAAGTAAAAGCTTGCGGTCATTTAACTACCTTAGAAACTGGAACAAAGTTTTCAAGTGTTGCACCGACAAAGTTTAGTAATAACGGAGAAAACTTTTATTTTGTAAACTATAGT
>JAGRAL010000339.1 GCA_020434605.1 Bdellovibrionales bacterium | reverse complement strand
GCTCGGCTTTTTGTTCTAGTAAAAATTAAAACCGATCCCTGACTTGCGTTTAATTCGTCCATCAGTATATCATTTTTTGTTTGATTACTTACTTCACGAACTTCTTGTTCGATTTTTTCAACTTTTTGGTTAATTGGACCAACAATCAGTCGCACAGGATTAGTTACATATTTCTGCGCTAGCTTTTCTATATTAGGTGGAATCGTTGCTGAAAAAAACAAGGTCTGTCTTTCTTTGGGTAGATAAGCTAAAATTCGTTCTAGTTGTGGGGCAAATCCCATATCCATCATACGATCAGCTTCATCTAAAACCAGTTGGCTAATATTTTTTAGTGTTAAGTTTTTTTGTTGCAAATGATCCATCAGTCTACCTGGAGTCGCCACAATCACTCGCGGTACTTTTTTTAGCGACCTAATCTGCCCTTGCATACTAGCTCCACCAATCAACATGCTTACAGTCATGTGTGGAGTATGTGAGCTCAACTTTCTGATTACATCCAATATTTGCGCTGCTAGCTCCCTTGTAGGTGCTAAAATTAATGCTGATGACTGGGGATTTTCTATTAAGTTCGCTAAGACTGGAATTCCAAATGCAGCTGTCTTACCAGTACCAGTTTGAGCGCCGGCGATAATATCTTTACCAGTAATGGCTAGAGGGATGGCCTTTTCTTGGATTTCTGTTGGTGTTGAAAAGTCCATGGATACCAATGCTTTGTGTATCTCTTCTGGAAGAGATAAGTCTTGAAACTTCATAATACTCCTATAGTGCAAGCCTAAAAAGAGATTATGGAGCACAAAGGGACCACGACTCTTTGAAAGACGATTTGACCAGATATATAGCAGATTTTGAGAGTAAAAGAAACCGAGCACGCTTAAAGTGTATTAAATGCAAAGCACAGGATTTAGGTGCTCAAATACAATTAGTTGTAGCTAAGGATCGTAATCCAAAGACCGCAAACAGCAAACCAGCCTGTGACATACGAAAGTAACCTAGGATAAATGTTACCCACAAACAAATGGCAAAAAGTATGAAGGCAGCGAGTGACCACAAATAACCACGCAAACAGATAAATGGCAGTGCTAGATAGATCCATATGTATAGCTAAAAGAACGGTAGCGTAATATATTACCGGCAATTCAAATAGATTACTGAAGTGCCTACTGGTTTTAATAATAAGATCAGGAGCATCTCCAACATAGGTTCTAAAATAGCTAAATTTCACTCGGCCATTTTTAATTTCAGAAACTCGAACATAAAACATAAACAATGCAACTAAGAAAGTTAGAACTACCATTGCAAACATAGGGTATACTAGTGGATGTAACATACTTATCTCCTAAGAATATAACGTAAGTATGCTGTAATCTTATTGGTTATTTCAACCTTTTTTCATAATCGGCCCATCTCTGATACTTCTCATCAATTGCCGTTTGTAGATCCGTTATTTGTTTATGAACCTCAACTAATTTGACTGAGTTAGATATAACTTCTGGCTCTTGGCTTTTAGCCACTAAATTTTCTAAGTCCGCTTCAAGCTTTTGAATGTCAGTCTCCATATTTTCAAACTCAAACTTTTCTTTAAAAGATAGTTTTTTTCCACCACCCTCATCTGAGTTGGTTTTATTTTGTGAGTTTGTTTTTTTACTGGCACGCTCTAAATCCTGCTGCTGCTCTTCAAACCATGACTCCCACTGCATATAACTAGAAAATATTTCTAAATCAGTTTTACCTGACCCCTTAAGAGGAAAAGCTAATATTTGATTAGCAACCTGATCCATAAAATATCTATCATGAGTAACGATGATAACAGCTCCTGGAAAATCTTTAATTGCCTCTTCCAAAACGTTAAGGGTTTCTACATCAAGGTCATTGGTAGGTTCATCCAATATCAATACTTGCGCATCCCTAAGCATCAACTGCGCTAATCTAAGACGCGCCTGCTCCCCACCAGATAACTTTTCGACAGGCAGATCTACTTTGTGTCCAGAAAATAAAAACTTATCCAAGTAAGATCTTACATGGATACTTTTACCTCTAAAAATTACGTGATCTGCATCTGGTGCAATATTACGAAGTAAACTTTTCTTAGGATCTAGAGTTTCTCTGCTTTGCTCAAAGTAAGCCACTTGTAAATGATCTGCGTGATAGACACTACCTCGATCAGGGCTTTCTAAATTCATAATTATACGAATCAACGTAGACTTACCCGTTCCGTTTTCTCCCATAAGAGCTAATCTAGTTTGCGGACCAATCAATAAGTTTACTCCTTCAAATAGCGTAACATCATTATAGGATTTTTTTACTTCAGTGATTTCTATTTGTTTTTTAGGTGCCTTTGAGATTTGACCAAAGTCAATATTGCTTGTTCTTTGCAAATTTCGGGATTGTAAATCCTCAACCGTTTCTCCTAGTGCATGGGCGTTTTCAATTCTTGCTTTTTGTTTTGTCTGCCGAGCTTGCGCCCCACGACGGAGCCACTCTGTTTCACGGCGTAGAGTATTTTTTAAAACAGTTTCGTGACGAGCAAGCGCGTGAAGCTCATGCTCTTTGGCTTCGAGATATTTTAAATAATCGCCCTTTAC
>JAGRAL010000338.1 GCA_020434605.1 Bdellovibrionales bacterium | reverse complement strand
AAGATGCCTATAAGCTAGGAGCTTTGCAGTGCGCAGAAAAAGTGCTCGCATTTTTAAAAGGTGAGCCTCCTTCAGACCCACTTCCACCTCAAGCTGCATGGGTAAATGATTTAGATACATTGCTATAAGTCGTGACTTGAAATTTTATCCTATGCCCCGCATATTTGATAGGGACTTTTCAGATAGGGAGTATATATGGCAGGCACATTAGTTGTTGGTTCACAGTGGGGCGATGAGGGTAAGGGCAAAGTAATCGATGCTTTCTCAAAAACTTCAAAAATGGTTGTGCGCTACCAAGGTGGTCCAAATGCGGGCCATACTCTTGTAGTTAACGGCAAAAAAACGGTTTTACACCTCATCCCTTCAGGCATTCTACACCCGCATGCAAAGTGTGTAATTGCAAATGGTGTTGTGGTTGATCCAATCACAATTGCAAAAGAAATCGAAAATTTAAAAACCAATGGTTTTTTAAAAGAAGATTCACAACTTTTAATCTCGGATAATTCTACGTTGATTCTCTCTTACCACCGCGCACTCGATATGGCCCGTGAAGAAGCAAAGGGAATTCATAAAATAGGAACTACAGGAAAAGGCGTTGGACCTGCATACGAAGATAGGGCTTCTAGAAAAGCTTTGGTTTTTAAAGATTTATTTAGTGCTGATTTAAAACAAAAACTAATTTCGGCATTAGAAGAAAAAAACGCTCTACTCACTTATTACAAGAAAGAAAATCTATCTGCAGATACTATTTATGACGAATTAATGAAGGTCACAAAACTTTTAGAACCGTATCGCTGCGCTGATACCTCATACATTGTGAGCCAAGCTCATAAAAATGGAGATGACATCTTATTTGAAGGCGCACAGGGCTCAATGCTGGATATTTATCACGGCACCTATCCATTCGTTACAAGCTCATCCACTATTGCAGGCTCTTGCTTAATTGGGACTGGTGTTGGTCCAAATATGATCGATAAAGTGATCGGAATTACTAAAGCCTACACAACTCGCGTTGGTAGCGGCCCTTTTCCTACTGAGCTCTTAGACGAAACAGGGGCTTTTTTACAAAAAGAAGGTAACGAGTTTGGCTCTACCACAGGGCGAGCTAGGCGATGTGGCTGGCTGGATCTAGTGGCTCTTAATTACTCTATCCGCCTAAATGGAACCAATGAAATTGCCTTAATGAAATTAGACTGCTTATCTAAGTTAGATCAAATCGGAGTTTGTACTGCCTACGAATATAAGGGTGATCGATTGAAAGAATTTCCTTCTGATATTAGTGTCTTAGAGGGCATGAAGCCTGTCACAGAATTTTTACCTGGCTGGAAAAAAGACATCACAGCAGTGAATAAGTTCGAAGATTTACCCAAAGAACTAAGATCCTACATTGATTTTATTGAGGAATATGCAAAAACTCCGGTTGATTTTGCCTCTGTGGGCCCTGGCCGAGAACAGAGCATCTGGCGCCGTGGGATCTTTAGTTAATTGAAAAATGCTCAGAAATTTTGCTACTTTAAGCATTTTGAGTTTTTATTTTTAGAAAGATTGACTCGCACCAAAAGTCTGATTAAAAAGTTCTTTCTCTAGTAAGTTGTGGGCCGATAGCTCAGTCGGTAGAGCATATCCCTTTTAAGGATAGGGTCGATGGTTCGAGTCCATCTCGGCTCACCAATTTTTTAGAGATTTCGTCCCTATCGTCTAGTGGCCTAGGATGCTACCCTTTCACGGTAGAGACACGGGTTCAAATCCCGTTGGGGACGCCACCTGATTTTAAATACCAAAACTTCCTATCATTTATCTAATTTTTGTAAGTATCACGATTCATCAATTGCTAAGTTCAACTAAGAATTGCCCACTTGCGCCTGTAATATCAATTCTATAACCCGAGTTAAACCCAGATGTTTGACTCCAATTTAAAATGTTAATTGTAGGTGACGACGGGGTAACGACTCTTATCGTAAGGGCTCCTGCCGTAATGACATTACCATTGACGATTGGCTGCACTGGTACGTTAACTTGAAATATCGCGCTCGTTCCAGAGTCTACAGAATAATTATCAGTGATTGTTAGACTTCTTGATGGAGTTTGAAAGTTTATATTTCTTGTCCAATTCTGCACAGGGGATCCTGCACCAAATGATGGGGTTAAGTTCGCAGTTGCATTTACACTGCCATTTGCATTTTGTGAATGAATGGTAAGAGTAGATGTAGTTCCTTCTCTTTGAATCACATTTGATCCACCATGAACAAATCGTACTACATTCATCACATCTGTACCTTGATTGATCCCACTCTGACTCCATATATTTTCAGTAGCAGCAAGCCAGGTGTTAGATGCAAGTGTAAATGATCCTTGTGTTTGCCCTGCATGGCTCTCATTATAGATACCCGCCGTGAATTGCAACCAAAGAGCATTAGTATCCCAGCCCGTTCGAGCAAACAATTGCCCCACTCCACTAGCTCTATATACCAAACCTTCATTAGGGCTTGAGGTCGCAATTGTACCAGGATCTAAAAGATCATGTCTAAAATTAAAACCCTGTGCCATTTGATTTACACTAATATGGTTTAACCACCAAGAAGCTAAGTCCTTTGCTCCTGCACTGTTTGTCATATGACGAGCTTCGAGCACTAAGCGCCTATGATAATCAAATAACTCAGGCTCTGATACTCTTGCTTGATCTCCAATAGGGGCAAAGCGGCTACGATTAGGAAGACTTGCGTGTACCCAATATCTTATACTGTCGGTTAAATGAGAATTAATGTTGGCATAATCCTCACCTGTAGAATCTCTCCACACATGATAGAGACCAAATAGTCTCATATGAGAAGTTCCATAACCTGTGCCCTCCAAACTTCCACCGCCTGGAATAGCACTGAAGTATGAGTTCAACATGTTCAACTTGTCTCGTGCCAAATTTTTCATAGCCGAGTTGTTACTAGCCAGTGCCCAATACATGGTTGCCTCAGTGAAACTATAAAAATAATTATTTCCAGGGTTGTCGATCGACCAACCACTCCACGGATATGGCCTTCCACCCCAACTAGCAGAGTTAGGGTTCCAGACATTATTAATTGTTTGATTTGCATAATTAGACCAACGAGTTCTTTGTGCTGAGCTAACGAAGTTCTTACACCAATCATACGTAATAGCTAGATCACTGATAAATGGCCCTACTTCAAGGTAGGAATCTCCTGCCACTTCTGGACGACCACCACTAGCAATTGCCGTTTCAGCATCACTGACTTGCTCTTCTACTAGCTGTACTGCCAGCGAGCAGTATTGTGCTCCACCATTTAGATCAAACATATATGCTGAATCAATAGCAGAAAACCCATACGGATTAGCTCCATTTATTTTACTGTCCACATAGTTTTTAAATCTAGCATATTTACTAGAAGACGTATTCACATAAGATAGATCTATAATCAAACCGCTACCTGATGGCGCAGGTGTTTCAACCACACAAGTATAAAACCCATAAGTTCCACTCAGTGATCCATTATTACAAACTCTATTTTCATCACTGCAAACTTGCCCCGCAGGCACACTGGCACTAGCGTAAGCACGAATACTTTGTCCATTAGAAATGACTCCACCCCATGGCAATGTGCAGGATGAAGCTGATGCTTCAGCGCAATTTTGGTATTGAAAGGTTCCTGATAAGTTTCCGTTAACGCATTCTCTAATTTCGGATTGACATGAACCACCGACT
>JAGRAL010000337.1 GCA_020434605.1 Bdellovibrionales bacterium | reverse complement strand
CTCTGTAGTCTATAATGAGCTTGTTAACTATATGCGTGATCTTTATTTAAAGTATGGCTACGAAGAAGTCATTACGCCGCAGATTTTTGATGTCGAACTATTTAAACAATCAGGTCACATTAAAAACTATAAAGACAATATGTATTTTTCAGAAATTGAAAACCGCGAGTTTTCAATGAAGCCAATGAATTGTCCAGCCCACTGCGTATTATTTGGAATGGAACATCACTCTTATAAAGAATTACCTCTAAGAATGGCTGATTTTGGTAGACTTCACCGCTATGAAAGAAGTGGAGTCATGCATGGTCTAACAAGGGTTAGGTCTTTTTGCCAAGATGATGGCCATATTTTTTGTGCTATCGATCAAGTTCCAGCAGAGATTACTAAGTTTGTGGACTTATTAAACGAAGTTTA
Organism: Bdellovibrionales bacterium; assembly: GCA_020434605.1. Classification (GTDB taxonomy): domain Bacteria; phylum Bdellovibrionota; class Bdellovibrionia; order Bdellovibrionales; family UBA840; genus JAGRAL01. The sequence continues at coordinate 1,122 of JAGRAL010000337.1, read as the reverse complement.
CGGCAAGCTTGAGTTAAAATATAAAGTTTTTCTTTCCACGCGCCCTGAGATGCGTGATGGAAGGGATGAGGACTGGGATATTGCCGAGAAGGCATTGGCTAAAGCCATGGATGATCTTAAGATGCCATATGAATATCAACCAGGTGAAGGCGCTTTTTACGGTCCAAAAATTGAGTTTAACGTAACTGATGCCATTGGTAGAAACTGGCAATTAGGCACAATTCAATGTGACTTTGTTCAGCCAGAAAAATTTGATTTAAAATTCGTAGGTGAGGACAATAAAGATCATAGACCAGTAATGCTTCACAGAGCAGTTCTAGGCTCTCTAGAGCGATTTATTGGGGTTTATCTAGAGCATACCGCGGGAAAACTACCTACATGGCTAAGCCCTGTACAAGTGCAAATATTAAACGTAACGGATAAGCAGGCGGATTATTGTAACGAACTGACTGAAATGTGTAGAGCACAAGGTGTTAGGGTGCATTTTGACAGTAGAAATGAAAAATTAGGCTATAAAATCCGTGAAGCTACGTTAAAAAGAATACCTTATATGCTAATAATAGGGGATAAAGAGTTAGAGACAAGAACTGTATCGACTCGCTTGCGTGACGGTACAAATAAGAATAATTTAGAAATTAACACGTTTTTACAAACGTTAAAACAAGAAGTAAGTGAGCGCAGCTCTACTTCTTTAATAAGTAATTTATAACCAGGAGGTCTATATTAAGAACCCGAGTCGGATGAGAGACGGAAGGTCTCAGCAAAACAAAAAAGAACCCAAAGTAAGGCTCAATCATTTAATTCGTGCTCCAGAAGTACGTGTGATTGACGATGAGGGTACTATGCTGGGAGTAATGACTCCACAAAAAGCCGTTGAAATTGCCGAATCACGTGGTCTTGATTTAGTTGAAGTTGCTCCCACTGCCAAACCTCCTACCTGTAAAATCATGGACTATGGCAAATACCTCTATGAACAAAAAAAGAAGACACAAGAATCAAAGAAAAAACAAGTTGTTATCGTCATTAAAGAACTACAATTACGCCCTCGTACAGATGTGCACGATGTAAACGTAAAACTGAACCAAGCCAAAAAGTTTATTTTAGGTGGTGATAAAGTTAAGT
>JAGRAL010000336.1 GCA_020434605.1 Bdellovibrionales bacterium | reverse complement strand
CTTCTGATTGTAATTTTTGAATCATGTATTGGGTTTGATACGCCCTTAAATACCAAGATAAGAACTCCCTAAGTGACAACAAGAAGACCAAGAAAAAAACAGAGGTCCCAATAAACAACCAGGTAGCAGATATACCGTTATTGGTTAATAAAGCTGTAAATGAATCCCATAAGCTTAACATTGTTTTTTGAGGTAACATTTTCTTTACTCCAGACTCAAGTCATTAGTTGGAACTGAAATATTTTCACTTCTTTTTACGTAAAACTAAGTAGGCACTAACCGCTAAAATTAGAACTACTAATGCAAGTACAGTATTAGCGAAATCATCTTCACTAGACGTCGATAGGCAGTCTTCGCCGTCTATGCAATCTGCTTCGTTTAACATATCCTGGGGTATTACACCACCTACGTTATATCCAAGTAAGCTAGAGTCTGATCCGATAGGAGCTAAGCTTCGTTGATTTAATAGGGCATCGCTCGCTAAAACCTCAAGGCTACTAATAGCATTAAAAAAGTCTTTACTGTATTTGGTGTAAAATCTTTGGTGCGCCGTAAAAGTAACAAGTACGGCCACTCTGGATTTTGTCGTTGCAAGGTAGCGCGTATAAAAATTAGGGATCTCGCTTCCTAAAAGTAGACCATCCACCCATTCGTGATTTTTTACAGTTCTGCGCTGTATTTGTTTGATTTGTGCTGTGACACTTTGCCCTTTAGCACCGACGGCTACTTTTGGTTTTTTTAAATAATTTTCGTATTCCGTAACGGTATCTAATGGCCCTACCTCTTTGGCAGTTAAGATAACGATAGCTTCTCTTGAGGCTGTTTTATCGGCACTCTTACAAATCCACTCCGTTTGCTCCATGTTACATTGCCAATTATCAGGCAATTCGAACTTAACGTAGGAGTTTTGAAAAAGCTTGGCGTTTGCAAAGCATGGGATAAGGTAAAAAAGCAGGATTATGTTTGTTGTTTTCATTCTTATTTATCCTATCAAAGGAAATGGCTATGTCTAAGGTAGAATATTTAGGTTCTAGATGTTTGTCAGATAGGGGATGAAACATAATTTTTCTTTTTTTGCTTAAGTCTAGATAAAAAGCTTGATAGTATGTGAAAGGAATAAATAGGAGATTACATGAACTTGCAGCAGTTACATACATTTTGTGCCGTGATTAAAGAAGGTAGTATGACTTCCGCCGCGCAGAAACTCTTTTTGACTCAACCAGCGGTCAGCCAACAAATCCGCCAACTCGAAGAAGATTTAGGGGTTGAGCTCTTAGTTCGTGGTTCAAGAAAAACAAAAGCGTCCCCACAGGGAGCATTGTTGTATGATTATGCAAGTAGGATTATACAACTTGCTAAACAAGCTGAGTTATCCATTCAATCTATGGGAGCTGAGGTTGCTGGTACTCTTAGAGTAGGTACGCTTAATTCGATCGGTCTACACATGGTGAGTCCTGTATTTTCAATATTTTTAAAAAATAACTCTACGGTTAGTTTATCTCTTTCATATGGTGATGGAAACGATATGCTTAAAGCATTAGAGGCTGAAGAAATTGATGTTGCAATTCTTCCTGATGCTGAGACTGAATTTGGTGGAGCGCCATTAAATAAAGAAGCTGAGTTTATCGGAAGAGACGAAATGTGGTTGGTTGCTAGTAGTAAAGACACTAGGTACCCTAATCGCATCACGCTTCGTGATTATACCTCTAGGCCAGTTGTACAGTTAGGTGAAGAGTTTCCGGGTTTTAATCATGTCCTAGAAAAAGAATTAAAGAAAAGTGGAGTAGTGATCAGACCTGTATTTGAGTCATCAAACGTCGGAAGTTTAAAACGTATTGTTGAATCTGGTTTGGGCTGGGGATTCTTGCCAGCTCACTCTATCAAAAAGCAAGTGCAAACAAATCGAATGAAGAGAGTTTTGATTGAAGACTTTCAATATCCGATGAATCTTGTTTGCTACTATTCAAAGTCGCAACGAAATATGAAGACTGTCGAAGTCTTTTTAAATATTTTAAAGCAACAAAACGGTTTAGATTAGTCGATTAGTTATAATGATAACCATGGGCGTTGGTCTCAGATCCAACGTCTTAGGACTTCACAAATGGCTGGGTAAAAGCTGCCCATCAACAAAAAATTCCTACGATTGAAGTATTAATTATCACTTGAAGTAACAAGGACACGAGTTTGTTTGTCTTCTCTGTATTAGACTTAAAGATACAGCGTGAGGTACTAACATGTTACAAATTGAAAAGTGGATACAAAATAGCCTTGATAAAGTAGAATCATTACTTTTAGAAAAAGAAGAAAAAGTAGACCAATATTTTCAGGCTTCAAGCCAATTGTGTCAGTCGTTAAAAACCTTACCATACTTACCTCAAGAAGACAGAATGCGAGCAAAAACTGCATTTGGAACATTCAGAGAAAATTTTGAGGCGGGGCTGCTTTTACACAAGACAGATAAGGGTTGGCTTGTGATCGATAAGTTCAGTCACGGTGTGCGTGAAGATGCACCACACTTTTTAATTGATTTGCCAGAAATGACAACATTGCAAGTCTTACGTATTCATCCAAACTTTTTTGCTGTTCAAAATAATAAACTTCACCTGCCATTCTTTTCAAAAGAAGCTAATGCACTTTTATTTAAGCCTTGCGATTCTTATGCATTTATTTTATTTTCTGAGTTTCCAAATGTAATACTAAGGTACATTTCGGATGAGATACATGAGTATCTCTTAAAAGCTTTTGCATATTAATGGTTGATGCGTACGTATATATAATATCAGATGGTACCGGAGAGACGGCATCGGCACTTGTTAAGGCCGCAGTCGTTCATTATGCTCAAAAAGACATTCAAATTATTCGTTGTAAAAATGTAAGAACTGACTTGCAAGTAGAGCGAGTGATCGACGAAATCCGCGAACGTAAAGGCATTATCGCCTACACGGTAGTTAGTAACCCTCTTAAAAAAAAGATTCAGCAGCTATCATCAGAAGCGGGTTTAATTGCTATTGATTTATTAAGCCCACTCTTTCACGGTTTTGATAGTTTCTTTGGAACTGTAAGTGATGAAAACAAAGAGGCGGGTTTGCTTCGAATGGTAGATGATACTTATTTTAAGCGAATTTCTGCGATTGAATATACGGTTAAACATGATGATGGAAAAGATTTAAGAGATTTGGATGAGGCGGATATTATTTTAGTAGGAATATCCAGAACAAGTAAAACACCGCTATCTGTGTTTTTATCTCACAAAGGATGGAAGGTAGCTAATATTCCATTGGTATTAAATGTCCCTCTACCTAAAGAGCTGTTTACAGTAGATCAACGGAAAATCGTCGGATTACTAATTGATCGCCAAAAACTTTCAAGGATTCGTAGAAACCGGTTAGAAAAGTTTCAGCAAGACCCTGGTGGTGATTACGCAAGTTTACAAAACATTCACTCAGAGATTGAGTATGCTACCGAAATTTTTAAACAAAACAAACGTTGGCCCGTATTTGATGTTACTGAGAGAGCCTTAGAAGAAACAGCAACAGAGATTGTTAAAATTGTAAGTCGTCGAATGGGTATAAAGGGCGAAACAATCTTTTAATGACTTAGCTGTCAGTTACAAATGTAACATTTCCAGATAAATTTGATTTCGAAAAATTTGTAAAAGTTGTTAAAGAAAAATTCTTTGGCAAAAATACCCGTAAGCTGGGTTTACCAAGCTCTATCCAAGATTTTTGTAGGCTAGATAGCCACTCTTCTTCATCCATCTTGTCGTAAGATAAAACGATGGTCATAAGATTTGGTAGGTGTTTAGGACTAGCGATTAATAGTGGCTTACCATTTTGCTTAGGAATTTCAACAGCCTCAACCTCTTCTTCAGTGATAATGTTTTGCAAGTTCTCTGATATCTCAGGTCTTTTAAAGGAGTTGGCCTTTGAGATTTGAATATTTAAATACCAGTCTAATTTTTGCGACCAATTACTAGAAGATTTGTCAGGAATAACCCATAAGTTTGAGCCATCTTGGTATACTAAGTTTCCACTAAGTTGTTCTATAGTCATGAGTAAAGATTAAGTGGCTTTTGCCATGTTGTCTAGTATAGCATTTAAAAAACTGGCAGAATCTTCGGTAGAAAACTTTTTGCCAATCTCTATAGCTTCGTTAATGACAACATTTGATGGAACTTCACGGTCTAAAAAACGCAGTTCAAAACAAGCCACGCGTAAAATATTACGGTCCACATGGCTCATTCGGTCTAAACGCCAATTGCTGCTGTAAGATTGAATGATGGTATCCACTTCTGCTTTTTTAGCTTTAATCCCTTGAACTAAGAGTTTTGCGTACTCCCAAACTTCAGGAGACGTATCAAAGCTTTCACGGTAAAGTGCTACGGATTGTTCTAAGTTAAGATCAGAGTGATATTCTTCTTGAAATAAAATTTGAACGGCAAGTTCTCTAGAGCGCCTACGTACACCCATATAATTACTGCGTTATTTCTGTGGTTGAGTTAAAATGAGGACTCTTTGCAGTCTTCTCATCTTTTTTAAGAGTATCAATAAATTCTTTAATATCCTGAAAGTTTCTATAGACACTAGCAAATCTGATAAAAGCGACA
>JAGRAL010000335.1 GCA_020434605.1 Bdellovibrionales bacterium | reverse complement strand
TTAAAACTAAATTACCTTGCCGTAAATAAATTTCGATTTTTTTACCCGATGTGTCTGTTTTAAACTCGTCTAATCCCTGCAGATTTCCCTGCTCGACAAACGCGTTCATATCGTAAGTCTGAGAAGCATCTAGCGATATATTGATATTTCCAACAGAGGATTTAATTTGCAGATCGTGGTCCCAAGGATTTACATCAAGATTAACTGCTTCTGCTTCAATTGCTAACGTCATCGATTCAGGTACTTCAAACACACATTTTTGTGGCGCTGTCTTATTGATAAAAGAAAGGCTAATTATCTCATTTGATCTTTGTACAAAGTCAAAATTATTGATGCTGTCTTTTAAAAAGTCACAATGATAGCTTATATTGGGCTGTGCTACTGATTTAAAACTAGCATTAAAAGCTTTTGCCTCAATGTAGAATCTCGATTCCTCTTTAACTTCTATTTCACCACTATAAGTTTCAGTTTGCTTAGCACCAAAATCTAGATTGCCGTTATATTTGATTTCCCAAGACATAGTATTGCTATCAAACTTAGAATTGACGTAGGGAAATACAACATAAAATAAAGTGGCAAAGCTAAGACCGATAAGTGTTACTAAAAAGAAACATAAAAAAATCGCGTAGCTAAAAAAACCTCGTTTTTTAGGTACTTTAATACCTGCTTCTTGCAAATGCTTACGTGCAAGGGACTGCGGACTCATCAAACGGTTTAATGACTTTTGTAACTCAAAGTCACCCGCTTGTGCAGCGGTAGTAAAGTAATTTCGCAATTTTTGAATGATTTCTTGGTTTTTAATACTACTTGAGGAGCTTTTAAAAAGCTCCTCTTTGTATTTTAGGATATATATATCAACTTGATCCTGAATTTGTAACATGCACCTAAATCCTTACAGTATTTTACTGTAAGGAAACTGGTTTTACAAGGCGTGTTGGCATTTTTTCCGTAGGTCTGGATAGATCAGTAAGCACATGCTCATATTGTTTTTGATAAGCACGCACAACTTTTGGCTGACTGAATACATAGAAGTTCTCAAAATTACTAGAAAAAGCATTGCCTGTAAAATTACCGGCTCCTGTAAAAACAGCTTCTCCGTCTTCTAATTCAAAGATCATGTATTTATTGTGGTGAAGTAAATTTTCGTAGTGGTTTGTTTCTACAAATTGAACTTCTAGCCCAAGCCCCATCAATGAGTCTACGTGTCTAGCCTCTAGCTTTGTATTTGCACCAATGGTCATACCTTTCATAGCCCAGTAAATATCGTCGTCGACAACTAAGTTTGCTGTAAAGCCCTCATGTTCAAGCTTTAGACCCAAAAGTTCGATCATTTTTTTATTAGAAAACCTATGAGCAGCAATTTTCACATCTGTAGATCTAGATATTAAGTCTAGCATAGCTTTTTCAGCTAGTCTTCCTTCGGCAGGAGCAAAGTATACCGTAGCATCTTCTTCTGGCTCACTAGCAATTTCAGCGCGGCAAGATTTTAAGAATGCTCTAAATTCAGCCCCTGAGTCTGCGTGATAAAGCATACCATTCATCGCACATAGATGAGCCGCCATAAAATATGATTCATCTGAAAGTGTCATGAAGTTCCAGTTTTCGTGATGTAATACAGTACCTGATGATAGATTTGCAGATGCAAATACTAAGTGATGCGGAACTTCTTCATTTGGATTTGTAATCACCATTTTTATATGTGCTAGAGCAATACCACTCACCTCTCCTCTGTAATGAATTTCTGTTTGGCTAGTTTCGCCCTGACATTTTAACAGTTTATCTGCTGTACCTTTATCAGTACCGCTATCTAAAATCATCGTTACTTTTAGATCTCTTTTTTCTATGTTATCACAAAGTGCTTTTAAAACGCGTTTGTCAGAAAAGGATAGAAATGCCAAAAATATTTCACTTGTGTCTTCGTCATTGATTACATCTACAAGTCTTTGTTGAGGGCTATTTTCTCTTTCTCCTGAAACTTTAGCATCCCCTCTGGCGCAATATGCATTTTTAGTTTTTTGCGACAGCATGGTTCCATCATTGGCCTCTACCGGTTCTTGATACACATAATCAGCGCAAACTGGATTTGTGAATAAAATCTCATGCTTGTAGTTTGGATCATCTGTAATTGATAATGAAAAACCGAGCGTTAAAAATAATAAAATCGACATATAAACCCCTTTGATAAGAGGTTTATACGTTCTATGAATTTGAGATGCAAAATATGAATCTGTATGTTTGTTATTAACAAATTATATAGGCTTATAGATTGCAAAATATGCAGCTAAACTTGCCAAAATAATAATCTTAAACCAAAAGCCTTTAGCATGTTGAGGCATTTTATATAAAAACACAGTGGCCACTGCAAAATAAACTAGTATTAAAAGTTTAATAATTACCCAAACTGGCATTGTCTTAATACCAAGCTTAGCTAATAGGCCAAAACCAGCCACAAAAGCCAGAAGAACACCTGTACCATGAATTGCCATTAAGCCTTTACGAAAGGGCGTATTTAACTTTGTTCCCCCACCAATTACATGAAGTGTAAGTGCTGATAGAGAAGTTAAAATCATAAAAATCCCAACAAGGTGTAAGATTTTATAGAACTCGTAGCTCATTTAGACTCCTTTTTTAGGCTACGCTAACAAAAAAGGGTGCCAAGAGCACCCTTTTTAGATGAATTCTGTCTTAATTTTTATGTGTGCTTAACAGCAGCATTATCCTCGATTGGATTATCTTCTGCTACCACTCCGCTTCCTAGTCTTCTCATAAAGCGCTTAAAAGCTTCCATATAGGAGTACACACAAGGAATTACTATTAGTGTTAAAAGTGTCGAACTAATCGTTCCACCGATGATGGTCACACCTAAACTGGTTCTTTGATTAGAAACCTCGTTTAAGCCAATAGCTACAGGGATCATACCCGCTACAAGCGCAAAGCTTGTCATTAAAATAGGACGAAGACGAACTCTTCCTGCTTCTAGAATAGCAGATCTTTCATCCATTCCATCCTTTTTAAGTTGTTCTATATAATCCACCATAATAATTGAGTTCTTTACCGCCAAGCCCATCAACATGATACATCCGATCATAGAAAATAAGTCTAAAGACGAACCAAAAACCCAGAGAGCAAAGAACGCCCCACAAGCTGCGAGCGGAATCACCAGCATAATTGTAAATGGAGTTAAGAACGATTCGTAAAGGGATGATAAAACCAAATAAATGAAGATCATACCCATTAAGGCTGCAATCACCATACTTGTCATTAGCTCTTTAAAGTTTTCAGCTTGCCCGACAAAACGGTAACTAATTCCTGCTGGTAATTTTAACTCAGGATCACTCTTAAACCAAGTCTCGATATCAGCAATCGCTCCTCCCATACCTGGGCCATTAGGTGCAATGTCGGCAGAAATCTGAACGTATCTTCCTCTGTTTTCTCGGTTAATAGTTGCGGGTCCGCTTGTCGCCTCCCCTTTTGCTACGTTAGATAAACTCACTAACCTACCATTCATATTAGGAACTAATATTTTAGGAAATGCCGTCTCTAAGTCCCTTTGATCTGGTTGAAGTCTTACACGAATATCGTATTCAACCCCATTTTCTCTAAACACAGCTGGCGTTAAGCCTTCTACTTGTGCTCTTAATTCTCTTCCAACTAAAGCACTAGTAACCCCAAGCGTTTGTGCCTTTGGTAGATCCACAACAACTTGATACTCAGGCTTACCAGGACGCCAGTTTGTATCAACGTCAGTAAGTGCTGGATGGTCTTTAAGTCGCTTCATCAAACCAGTAGTAATTTTTTGTACCTCTTCTAGATCTTGCCCGACGATATTTAACGAAAACGGTCGTAAACCACCACCGACCATATCAATGTCTTTTACAACGGGGTTGGCAATTTCTTTAAATCTACTAAGTCTTTCAC
>JAGRAL010000334.1 GCA_020434605.1 Bdellovibrionales bacterium | reverse complement strand
ACGACCAAATCTCTAGAGCACAAGCGTTTAAATATTCTCTATGGAAAACGTTGGGCTTACTGACCTTCGGTTTTAGCTTTGTGGGTGTATTTGCTGACGGCAGACGTCGCACACTACATGAGAAAATGTCTGACACAATCATGGTAACAAAAAAGCAAAAACACTCGGACGCTCCTAGCGTAAGAGAGAAAAACTTTTTTAGAGGTGTGTTATTGCCAACGCAGAGCTTACTTGTAGTAGCTTTGATCTATGTGTTAACTGTGGTGTATCAGTCAGCACAATCTGAAATTACGGATGCAAAACTAGAAACTGCACTTGTACCTAAGTGTGAGTGGGTAGAGCATGAATACAAAAGCTCCTTAGAATCTAATCGAGTAGCCTTTGCTATATCCTTATTTTTACTGTCTGAGATTGACCAGACTTGTCTAGAGAAAGAAGCAAGGTCTGCGTTTGAAACAGGTGATAATCTAGAAGAAGCAAATATGGCATTTGCGTTATTGTACCCAGAAGAACAGGATAAATTTTTGTCTGAAGCTTGTCTGACATCACCCAATGGATTTGCATGCAGTGGTATAAATAACACAAAAGGTCTTGCGTATAAAAAGCCATATCAAATGTTGTGGCAGGCAAAGAATGCTTTTTCATTACAAAAGTATGAGCAATCACTGTCACTCTTAAATCAGATTAAATCTGATTACTATAACAATAAGTTGGGCTATTTTAAATTCAAGAATTTTTGGAAAATCCATCCTAAAGAGGTAATGTCTGGGCTTGGAAACTTTTCTAGCTTAATCGATCAAGATACTTTTGATAAGGTTGTTGCTTGGGCGTGTAAGGATACGGCAGAAGCTAGTTGTTCAAATATCCCATCATTTTGTGATAAAATTTTAGCAAAGACAGATTTTTCACGAGCTGCCCTAGATGAAGAGTTATCGTATGTGCGTTTAAGAGAGTGCAAGGACGATTGGAAGAGCGATTTACCACTTGAGATGTCAGAAGAGGCAGCTAATTTATTTTATGCAAAATTTCGCTTAAAAAAACATAACGATCTAAGGCCTCTTAGAGATATGCTAGTTGGTAATGCGAGCTATGATGTAAAAAAAGAAATTGCTGAGACGATGGTAAGACACGGAGATCTAAGCCGCGACGATAAAGAAAGATTGAGCCACTTTAAGAAAATGGATGTTAACCGTCAACCTGCCAGTAGTGAGTGATATATGTTAATTCCTGTTTTTTTTGGTATGCGAAATTTAAACTTATTGCCAGCAAGTATTTTTATATTTGTGATTCAGGCGTTTGTACTTTTGATTTCAATGCCCATCAATCAACAATATCATAAAGCTGTAGATGCCAAATCTGCTGATCCTCAATTTTTTAACGAGATGGCGTTTCGTTATTCAAAGTGGATTCAAGATCACCCAAGAGCCTACGATCCAACCATACATCGTATTAGCGATATGTCTAGAGGTGGGAGCAAGTCGTATAGAGTCGTACTAGCTCAAATGGCGATGCGTGATGGAGAATTTCAAAGAAATATTACGACAGTTGAGGGGAGTCAAAGTCGTCAAATAGCCTCAAGTTGGAGTAAAAAGTTTTTTGAACTAAAAAAACTTGAAAATGAAAACCCCATCTATAATTGGGGATTTAAATCGGCTATAGAAAGGCCATATACATTCTTTACATATCAATT
>JAGRAL010000333.1 GCA_020434605.1 Bdellovibrionales bacterium | reverse complement strand
ACAAACCGAAGAGCATCTACCTTGTTGCCACGGGCAATAATATTTTTACGAGCTTCTGTCTCAATCACACCAAATGAAATTGTTTTATCTACTTTTACAACTCGCACAGTTCCTAATACTTGTTTTTTGGCTGCGATTAAAAAATTATCCTTAGGGTGTCTTTCGATTTCAAGAACTTGAATCACATTGACTACTTCGTTAGGAGCTACTCCATCGTTTGCACCAAGATCTAAAGTTACTTTAGATCCGTTTCGACTTAAAACTCTACCGTGAAATGGTATACGATTTAAAAGTTTATCTAAAGAGGTAGAGGCAAGAGCAGAGATATCTTTACTTGAGAATTTGGTTGTATTGGCATCCTCTTTAGCTAAAAGTTTTGCATCAAAACACCCAAACAATGACATAGACAGGTTGGTGTTGTTGTTTGTTTTTACAACACGTGAAGCTAAAACGGCATTTACTTTTTGGTTTTGGCAGACACGCTCAATCTCAACTTGATTTTCAGCAAGCTCATTGGGTGTTAGTATTGTACCTATAGAAGTTGTGTCGATAAACTCCCAATGATGGTTTTCTTTTAATCTAGAGCGCAGAGTGTTTTCGACAGGATTTGCGTAGATTGAATTTACGTTGTCAGTTACGGGCAACAATGCGATGGATTTAATATCCATTTTTTGATCAGCCTCACTGATATACGTTGTTTGAATATCGGCGTAAGTATATGCAAGTAGTAAAATCAAAAACGAATTCATATACTTATTCTAAAAGTTTTTTTGATTTTGGTCACATGTAAGAGAGGAAACTAACTTTGGTCGAGTGCATTTTTAGACCTCTTTTTCTTAAAATACCTACGAACAAAGTACAGACAGACAATAACTGCAACAACGACCAAGATGACGATTTGAAATTCTTTGGCTAGTTTTATGGCCAAATCAAAATCTTCACCTACTTTGTGGCCCAAAAACACCCAGATAGGTACGCTTAAGAGGGCGGCTAGACTGTCTTGTAACATAAAAACAGAAGGTCTTACTTTTAAGATGCCAGCGGTAAGATAAATAGGAGCTCGAAGTCCGGGTAAAAATCTTGCGACAAAACACACAAGTTTTGCATTTTTTTGGATACGGTCCTCGGCCTGACCAATTCTTTCGGGAGTAAAGATGCGGCTAAATAGTGGCCAGTGAAAAACTCTTCGTCCAAACTTTCTTCCTACGAAAAACAAAAATGCATCACCCGCTAGCACTCCAAAGCAGCCAACTGTATAAGCACCAAAAACGCTGATTTTACCCATGCCTGCCAAGATGCCGGCAGCAATTAATGTAATGTCTTCTGGTATAGGTACACCAAGACCACAGGCTAGTAATACTCCTAAAATAGCAGAATAAGCTCCAAGTCCACTTAGAGAAGCGAAATAGGTGAGTAGGGTTGTGCTAAGTCCAGAGTTTTCCATAGGCTTGATTTCAAAATGGGCAAATTAGTAAAGTAAGACTATAATAAAACTATGGAAATGAGAATTTTAATCGGCGATGATGCCCCGTTTATTCGCGAAGTAATTCGTAATATTTTAATGGATCAAAGCGTTCAGTTCTTACCTGATGCTTGTGACGGAGAAGAGGTTGTTACATTGGCAAAGCGCCACAAACCAGATCTAATTTTCTTAGACCTCTCGATGCCTAAAAAAAATGGAATTACCGCGTGCGAGGAAATTTTACAAGTTTTACCAGATACAAAGATTGTGATCGTATCTTCTTTGCATGATGAATCGCTAGTGCAAAAAGCGATTGAAATCGGTTGTGTTGATTACATTAAAAAACCCTTTGAAGTAACAGATATTCTTTCAGTGTTAAAACATATTCATAAAGCAGCAGAGGTAGTTAATGGGTAACTTACTATTTGTTATTAAAACATTCGTATTATCACTATTGTTAATTTTAGTGCTTCAGGTTAAGTGGGGAGAAAAGAGTATAGACGATTTAGTCTATTTTGAAATGAAGAGCTCAACGATACTTAGTCCCATTAACGAAGTAGCTAGTGGTGGAGCCTTGTGGGTTAAAAACACATTTCGTGGATTTAGCAGTATGTTTACGGATAAGTTGAAAAATCAAATAGATCAAACTGACGCTGCTGGAAATCGCAGACTACCAGAAATTAAAAGGCACTTTGATGCTTCAAAAGAAAAAGCAAAACAAGCAAGATCCCGCTTTACAAATTGGATGAATGACGAAGTTAAAGAAGAAAAGCCATCCGATATAATTAGCGAATAGCGTTTCCGTTTTTATCCGTACGGCCTACACTCTTTTGAGCTTCAGTATTCTTAGCAGCAAAAGCACAAGTTTGTGATTTAAATTCTTTGTTCAAATGCTTTGGCTGATTTA
>JAGRAL010000332.1 GCA_020434605.1 Bdellovibrionales bacterium | reverse complement strand
GGTGTGGGCGTTAGTTTAAAAGATATTGCAGCGGCAAAGTATAACGAGAGCATACAAAATCCGCAAAGCTTACAGCCTCTAACAGATTTAATGTCCGAGGTCTTTTCACAAACTAAGTACCTTGCTCTACCACTCATTCTAGAGAACGAAGTAGCCGGAGTTGTGGTTACTCAAGACATTGAAGATATATCTGCAAGAAGAGTCTATGATAGTTTTATGCAGGTACTTAGTGTTTCTTATCATAATGCTGTGATGAGAAAGAGAATGCATGAAATGGCAATTAAAGATCCTTTGACAGGGCTTTATAATCGTAGATATTACAACCAAAAATTAGAAGAAGAAATTTCTCGCTCTCGAAGGACTAGATATCCAGTATCATTGATTTATCTAGATATAGATCACTTTAAAAAATATAACGATAATAACGGACACCAAAATGGTGACTTGTTATTAAAATCTATTTCTAAGTTAATGCAAAAGACAAGTCGTACAAACGATATTGTCGCTAGGCTTGGGGGAGAAGAGTTTAGTATTATTCTCCCGCATACGGATTTGATGGGGGCAGCGGTTAAAGCTGAAAAACTTAGAAAAATTATTGAAAGCACAAAGTTTCCTTTTGGCGAGTTACAACCAATGGGATTTATTTCAATCAGTATTGGAGTAAGCGAGTACCCTACGATTTGCCGAGATGCGGAGTCGATGATTAAAGCTGCCGATGATGCACTTTATAAGGTTAAAGAGACAAGTCGAAACAAAGTTTGTGTCGCTCAGGCACCAGACGGATTTACTCCAGATTTTGTGGCTGAAAAGGTTCCGCCATATCCTGGTCCTAACGAGAAAAAAAATGCCTAAAACTGAAAGCTTATCCAGGCCAGCATTTGCAGAAATTCACTTAGATCGTCTAACTAGTAATTTAAGATATTTACAGGGTAAAACAACACATCCATTTTTTTGCCCGATGCTTAAAGCCAATGCCTATGGCCATGGTGATCAGCAAATTGCTAACTTACTGCAAAAGGAAAATATAAATACTGTTGGTGTATCAACCATTGATGAAGCAATCCACTTACGACATGGCGGTTTTAATAAAGATATTTTGGTATTTTCTCCAAGCTTTCAATCTTGCCTTAGTGAGGTTATTAATTTTAATTTAACGCCTGTACTCAGTGAAGCTAGCCATATAGAAGCCTTTAAAAAAAATAAGTCCACAATAAATATTCATATTAAATTAAACACCGGCATGAATCGTATGGGACTTGACGAGGACACTGTTGAAGATACTCTTAGCTCTTGTCAAAAATACGGTTTGCAAGTCATTGGAACTCTTACACATCTACATAGCAGTTCTGATATTTCAAATGTTGATGGTTTTAGTCATAAGCAAATTCGTAAGTACGAAGAATTACATCAAAAATATTTTTCTGACTCGATCATTAAGCATGTTTATAATAGCGATGGATTGTTAAATGCAGGTAAGGCTACATATGGTGCAAGACCCGGTATAGCGTTATATGGGTACAGTGACCCATATAATGAAAATTTATTACCAGTGATGGAGTTGAAGGCCAAATTAGTATCAGTAAGACGAGTTTCTAAAAATGAAGTCGTTTCTTATGGTGGAACATGGCGAGCAGAAAAAGACACTACAATTGGAGTCTTACCTTTAGGTTACGCAGACGGAGTTTCAAGAAATTTGTCTAACAATATTCACTTCAGATATGAAGGTAAGCAATTACCACAGATTGGTAACATTTGTATGGACTATACAATGGTCGATTTAGAGAGCGTTAAAGATAAAATTAAAGTGGGATCTGTAGTTAGTTTGTTTGGTAAGGATGCAGGGTATACTGCAGCTGATGTTGCTAAAAAAATACATACAATACCATATGAAGTTTTAACTTCAGTGAGCGAGAGAATACCGCGTTTTTTTATTGATTAGGAGATGGTAAGAAAATGAGAGGATTTTTAACAGCCGTAAACAAACAATTATCTGAGTATACGACAGAGCTTGGAGATTTGTTTTTATTTTTATGGCTTTCGGTAAAACTCTTTTTTCAGCCGCCATATAGATTTAATGAATTTGTAAAACATATGGAATTTATTACCAACAAATCTATATTCATCATTTGTTTAACGGCCTTTTTTACAGGAATGGTTTTATCTTTTCAAATATACTTGGGTTTTAAAGTTATTAACTCTGAAAATTTAGTGGGCCCCACGGTTGGTCTCGGCATTTTTAGAGAGTTGGGACCGGTGCTAACAGGATTGATTGTTGCAGCAAGGGCTGGAGGCGCGATGGCTGCTAGGCTTGGCACAATGCGAGTGACAGAACAAATTGATGCTTTAGCGGTTATGGGTATTGATCCTAAGCAATTTTTAATTGGCCCAAGAATTATGGCAGCCCTTGTTGGTATGCCACTTTTAAGCTCTATTTTTTCATTTGTTGCGATGGTGGGATCTTATTTTATCTGTGTGCACTTACTAGATTTAGATGCAGCTATATTTATGGATAAAGTGAAGTTTTGGTTAAACCCAATACACTTAAATGAAGGTCTTCTAAAGGCTACTATATTTGGAATGATATTTGGGCTTATTTGCACGTACAAGGGTTATAACACTAAGGGCGGTGCAAAGGGCGTGGGCGATGCAACAAATGCCGGAGTTGTTAATAGTATGGTATTAATTATTGTTTCAGATTTTTTTATAACAAAATTATTTCGTATTTTTGTTGTTTGGTTTGACTTATGAAAGATGCAATCGTTATTGAGGGTTTAAAAAAGACGTTTAATGGGACGGACTATATTCTGAAGGGTATTGATTTAAGAATACCAAAAGGAAAAATTACTGTTCTCATTGGTTATAGTGGTACGGGTAAGAGCGTGTTACTAAAACATCTTTTAGGACTCCTTAAACCAACAGAAGGTAATATTGAAGTTCTAGGCAGAAAGCTAAGCGAAATGCCTAACGATGAGCTCATACGCTTCCGATGTAATTATGGTATGTTATTTCAAGATGCAGCTTTATTTGATGATCACACTACAATTGAGAACGTATTGTTCCCGATCAATGAATATCGCCGCG
>JAGRAL010000331.1 GCA_020434605.1 Bdellovibrionales bacterium | reverse complement strand
TTCTCTCCCCTAAACTGAGTCTACGAACAGGAATGTGTAAAATATGATTTACATCTAACATCGTACAGAGCTCAGATTTTCGGCTCTCAAAATCTTCATCACTAATTTCATAGATTTCTTTTAAAAGTAAAAAACCATCATCAGCAGGTCAATCCCACCAAAGTTGAGCCTTTTGCCCCATCACTAATGAGATCTGCCTTAAATAGCCGTACTCTTTTTTATACGGCGTAAAACCCAATATACTTACATCACCACTTGTTGGATGAATAATCCCAGATAATATTTTTACCAAAGTAGTCTTACCAGCTCCATTTGCTCCCACCAGACCCAAGATCTCTCCTGGCCTCACCTCTAAGTGGATATCGCTAAGTGCTTCTTTTACGACCCATTCTCTAAAAAATAGGGATTTTATTGAATTTAAAAAGCCAGGTTGCTTTTTATGAACTTTGAAGACCTTGGTTACACCTTTAATTTGAATCATAGCCAATACTATATCGAATATGAGCCCTATGTATAGCTGTTCATAAAGGAATTTTTACAGATAGTAGACTAGCTCCGATGACTTTGCTATACTGATTTCGTACACGGAGGACCTATGATTTTGGTAAGTGAAGCAGCTGCCACACAAATACAAAATTTAATTAAGCAAGACAGTCAATCTGGCGCTTTTTTACGTGTACAAGTTCGTCAAGGCGGTTGCTCAGGGCTTAGCTATAAGCTAGAGTTTCAAACTGAAAAAAAAGACGGCGACCATATTTTTGAAGATAAAGGCGTTAAATTACTCGTGGATGGCAAGAGCTATATGTTTATTGCTGGCATGACTTTAGACTTCTCTGGTGGCTTAAATGGGACGGGATTTACCTTTACAAATCCAAATGCTAAAAAAACCTGCGGCTGCGGCTCATCATTTGCCGTATAAACCTACCCAGGTAAATTCACTTTATGATAGACAATTTTGTGATTCATAAATAGTCTTTGGACTACTTAAGGAGACTTAAATATGCTTCGTACAAAGATAGCGTCTACTGGCATGTACGTGCCTTCGCGCATAGTTACAAATGAAGAATTGGAACCCATTATGGATACTTCTGATGAGTGGATTCAGCAAAGGTCCGGGATTAGTGAGCGCAGATGGGTTACAGACTCTGATACAACTTGTTCGATGGCAGTGGCCGCATCTAAAGACGCTCTCAATAAAGCTAACTTAACTGCTGATGACATTGATGCTATTATTTTTGGAGCTCTTGTAACGGATTATATATTTCCTGGTACAGGAGTCTTACTACAAAAAGAATTAGGCTGTTCAAAACCAATTCCCGCTTTAGATATTAGAAATCAATGTTCAGGTTTTTTGTACGGAATGCAGGTCGCAGATGCCTGGATTAGATCTGGAATGTACAAAAGAGTTTTATTAATTGGCTCTGAAATTCACTCTACTAGCTTAGATAAGAGCCCAAGAGGAAGAGATGTATCTGTATTATTTGGTGACGGCGCAGGCGCTGTTATTTTAGAGGCTACCACTAACGATACATCTCTAATTATGGATACTGCCATTTACTCAGAAGGTGCATATGCAGAAAAGCTATACATCGGAAAACCTAGTACAAATGATCGTGATCGCTTGAGTGCTTTTATGACAGGCGAAGAACTTCCAAGAGAAGCGTATCCAATTATGGATGGTAAATTTGTTTTTAAGCATGCTGTAACTAGAATGGCCGAGGCATTTACTGAGGTTTGCAAAAGAAACAACGTCGATTTCTCAGAGGTATCTATGGTCATACCACACCAAGCTAATATTCGAATCAATCATATGATTTTAGAAAGCCTAGGAATTCCAAAAGAAAAATCTCATCATACCATTCAAAAATACGGCAATACTACAATGGCTAGTATTCCGATTACTTTAGATGAAGCCGTAACTACTAATAAAATAAAGCGCGGTGATTTAATCGCCTTTGTTGGTTTTGGTGCTGGCTTTACATGGGGTGCTGGTCTTGCACGTTATTAGGTTTATTTTTTTACTATCACTAAGCACGCTACTCATTCAATGCAGCTGGTGGAAAGATTACGTAGCTAAAAGAGACTTAAAACAAATTTGTACTAAAGCTCACGCCTTTATGTGGGACTCTTATAAAGATAAGGGACATATCGAGGCAAAAACAGGCTTTGAAACCTATTTGTTTAAAGATGTTTCCTCAAAGCTTGTGAAAACAGTATGGAACGAATCTTTTGAGCAACCAGTAGAGTTAAGATATTCTTATTTTTCAAGTCAGCTA
>JAGRAL010000330.1 GCA_020434605.1 Bdellovibrionales bacterium | reverse complement strand
TAATTTTTTTAGCATTATTGTAACTCAATACCCTTAGCAATTGCCTTTGGATCAAAATGTTGTTGGTCCTCTAAACATGCGATTGGTGTTGTACAATAATAAACCGCAAAATTTCCTGAAGGTCTATCATTACCAGATTTTTTTTCTCCACCAAATGGTAGCTTTGAGCTAGCACCACACGTTGCTCTATTCCAATTCACATTTCCAACCTGTAAATCTTCGAATGCTTTTATGTACTTATTCTTATCTTTAGTAAATACTGATGCCGCTAAACCGTAGCTGGTATCATTTGCAATCCTTAAGGCCTCATCAAAGTCGTCGACTGCATACACAGCAACAGACGGTCCAAAAACCTCTTCTTTTTCAAATACAGATGTTGGGTTTGGTTTCTCGATAAAATATATAGATGGACTCACATAGTAACCCTTATGTGAAAACTCTAAAACCTTACCTCTCATTATTGATTCAGCTCCTTCACGCAAAGCAATTTGTTGAAAGCGTAAGTATTTCTCAACGGCTTGGTCATGTATTAGCGGCCCACAAAAAACATCTTCTTTCCAATGTCCTATTTTAATTTTCTTTGCTGTTTCATGAAAGCGCTTTAAAAACTCATCTTTTATTTTCTTATGAACTATGATTCGGCTAGTGCATGAGCAGCGTTGGCCCGTAGATGCATATGAGCCAAAGATCGTCTCATACACAGCTTTATCCATATCAGCATCACTCCAAACAATTGACGCATTTTTGCCACCCATTTCAAGTGCAACTAACTTTCCATAGTGGGTGATAACATCCTGACTGATTTTTAATCCTACATCGTAAGACCCTGTAAAGAGAACTCCGTCAACATGCTCATGCTTTACAAGACGCTTACCTGTCTCTACGCGGCCTTGCACCATATTAAAAACGCCTTTTGGAAAGCCTGCTTTGTGAAACATTTCTGCTAAAAGTTGACCAGTCGCTGGTGTAACTTCTGACGGTTTAAGTACTACGGTATTTCCTGTGATTAACGCCGGTATAATGTGGCCATTTGGTAAATGGGCCGGAAAATTAAATGGACCGACAATTGCCATCACACCCCTAGGTTTAAATCGAACATAACCATCCACATTAGGTAAAGCATTAGCTATTTTTTGCTCTGCAATTAGTTTTAGACTTTCATTGATTGTAATATCAATTTTATTAGCTAACGCTCCCGCCTCACCTAAAGTTTCCCAATAAACTTTTCCTGTTTCTCTAGAAATAATTTCAGCGATCTTCTCTTTATTTTCAATATAGACGGCTTTTAGCTTTAGTAAATACTCTTTACGTTCATCCAAACTTAATTTACGCCAAGAAGCATATGCCTCTCTTGCTGCCGCTACTGCGTGGTCAACATGATCATATTGCTCGGCACATTCAAAAACTACATCCTTTAGGTCTGATGGACTCTGCTTTTCCCAAGACAGCGAGCCTGATGCTTTTACAAATTCTCCACCGATGTAATTTCCTTTATACTCTAACCTTTGTAGTGACATATAAACCTCAATTCAATGCGTAAATAAAAACCTTATCATTACTATTTAATCCATAAATTTCTCTAGTCCACTTTGGCATACTCAACTCATTGTCCTTTAGATCATAATGTACCAGACCTCCGCGAAATCCGTCTTTTGTTTGTGCAGCCATGAGTCCCAACTTACTGTATGACTGTGTTTCTGCACTTGATAAGCTAAAGCTTTTCATTTCCTTAATTACTTTAATTTCTTCTAAATACACACCGTAGTGTGGAGCTCCATCAAATGGGTCTACTTCATGCAAGTACGTAAACCCCATTTTTTCTAACATATGCTTTGCTGGTATTGTTGCGTCTGCAACTCTTCCAATATCTACACGAGCTCTCGCATCCAAAAGAGATAAGTAAATATCTTCGCTAGGAAATAGGGTTTTAATAAACTCTTTATTGGTTTGTGAAATTTGATCCGCCTCTATATATGGAAGCCCGGTGAATCTTCTGCCCAAAGCTTCCCAAAACTCACTTCTTCCCTCTGGGGTTAAGGGCGGACTGAGTTCACATAGAACCCTTTTTTCAAATCTCTCTTTATGCATTCCCATATATAAAAATCGGATTAGGCTAATCACTGATCCAAGCTTCTCGGGACGATTGCGATAATCTGGATCTAAAAGTAACCCACCTATTTCTGTTGGACCATCTTTATCTTCGGTAAATCGCAGGGCCTGATGTATAAAACCTACTCCAATATCTTGGCTGAAGTGCTCTTTTTTAATAATTCTAAAACTGTAGTGAGGAATATCTTCGTTACCGTGTTTTGCTAAAATTAATGAAGTCGCTATAATTTTTTTGATTTCAGTATCTTCAATTACAAAAATATAGGTGGCGTCTTTTTTTTCTCTCTTGCCCGCAAAGGATTCTTCGCTGGCCTCGATCATCATTTCAAGCTTTGGTTTGTCGGCCGGCAAATTTAGCAAGGTAAAGTGCTTTGCTAATTGAAACACGCCCTCTAAATCTTGTTTTTTTATCTCTCTAACCAAAAAACTCATTGGCACATCCTGTGTAAAATTTCTTTGTATATTTTTTTAGAGGCACTTAGCTGTGTTAAAATATTATATTCATTAGGTAGATACGAGCTTCCTGCCGCTGCACCTGGCCCAAATGCTAATGATGGGATTCCTTTTATTTGAAAGTAGCTTGCATCAGAAACTTTGTGCTTCCATAGCAAATCCTCGACGGCACCAAATTCTTGTAAAACTAGTTTCATATCATGGATCATTGGATGATCTTCAGGCATTTTACTTGATGCTTTAAATGCTGAAATAGAGAGTTTAATGTTGGGTGCCTCGATTGCTTTTAACCAGTCCTTAACTCTTTCTTTCGTTATGCCATCCGTTAAAAAAAATGTTCCTTCAAGCTCGATACTTTTGTCGGTCGTACGGACGTAACCAATGTTGTAAGGGGGAAAGTCTTTTAAATTGTATCTTCTTGCGTACCTAGAAAACCTATCATTAAACACAGAATCAATTTTTTCTAAAAATTGTAGCAGTCTCTCTCGCATTGTATCTTTTCTAGCAAGTCCTACATCTAATTCTAAAATTGCTTCTTCAGGAATAATATATGGTGAAATACCAGATTCTATAGAAATCAAGTGAGTATTAACCGGGAGTTTTTCTATGTAGTCTTTTAATTCCGAGAAAGCACTTTTTCCATACTCTGGAGTGGATGCATGGCATGACTTTCCTCTGAAGATTTTTGTTTGTGTTGAAGTGATGTCATCCCCATCAGATTTTTTTCGAAGCATGATTTCTTCGTCTGAAAACAGTAGTTCCATTTTTATAATCACAGAGCCAGAAAACTGATTTACTATTTGTAAGTTCGAGGGTTCACTGACGATAATGCCATGGATCTTTTGCTTGTAGTTAGATAAAAAATATCTAGCTCCCGAGAAGTTTTCCTCTTTGCCAAAGCTCCCAACCAAGACCGCTCCTACCTGCTCATGATTTAGATTAGTTTGGCTAAGAGCTTCTAATTTTGCTAAAAAATCTAATTTTCCTGTGGCGCTCCCCAGTCCGTAAATCTTATCATTTTTAATCGTAGCTAAGAATGGATTGTGATCCGTTTCAAGCCATTGACTGTATGAGCCTGGATCTAATGTATCTAAATTAGACCACAGAACCATTTCACTTTCTTTAGCTTTGCCCTTGCGAATAAAAATTAATTTTTGTTCTACCCCGTCAACCTCTGTTGTTTTGATTTCGGCACTCAACCCAAGCGAAAGCGCTAACTCATTTACGTAATCAATCACAAACCCGTTACCAACCGATGGGCTTGAATCAATTGACAGTATTCTCTCGCACGCTTGGATAAAATCCATATAACAAATTATCCCTTCAATTCTACCAGTGACTTTTCAATGATTTTTAATGCCACCTGAATGTCTTTTTGGTTCATAATTGCTGGTATTAAGAATCGTATGCGGTAAGGACCGTGCCCACAACCAAAAGTTAATAAACCATTCTTGAATAGCGCCTTTAGCGTATTCATCATATTGTCTTTTGTACCCTCTAGCGGAGTCATTGCTACCATTAAGCCCAGTCCCTCTACTTCACTAATTAATCCTTTGCAGGTTGTCTCGGCCAACATATTTAAGCCATCTACAAAGTAGTTGTGTACTTCTGCAATTTTACCGGTTGGTCCAAAATATTTATTTTCTGATAATTCCCTAAGTACTGCTGTCCCAGCCGAAAGAGCTGCTGATGTACCAGAGAATGTTCCCGCAATTAGACCTGGCTTTGGATTGTATTCTTCGGTGTAAATTGTTGCCCCCACCTTAAGAGCTTTAGCAACAGTAACAACATCCACATATTCACCAATATTCAATGTTTGAATTGCTAGTAACTCCCCTGTTCTGCAAAATGTTTGTACTTCATCAGCCCACACAAGAATATTATTGGCTTTGCATAGTTCTAAAAGTGGCACAAAGAATTCTCTAGGAGCTACTCTGTAACCACCCTCACCTTGCATCGGTTCAAAAGTAAAACAAGCAATGTCACCTTTATTTTCTTCGATATGTTTTTTTAACTGTGATAGACTATGCTCAATAGACTTTGGATTTTTTTGATCGTAAAAATCAACTCGCAATACTTCATTGTAATCCGGTAAGCCTTGTTTGTAATCCGGATTGTCTGTTACTTCTGCCATCATTGTTGATCTACCGGCAAATGCATCTTTCATCGCTATGATTTTTCTAGCAGGACTGTGTTTTTGCCTACACATTTTTAGTGCATTCTCGTTTGCCATTGTACCGCATGTTGACAACCAAGCATGCTTTAGACGAGTTCCTTTAGACGCTAATGTAATTAGTTTGTCAGTGATTTCTCTATATTGATTGTTGGGCTGCAAATTTCCTTGCACAACAACATCTTCTAGCGAGCCTCTTACAGATGCTTCAATTAATTTTGGATGTGAATGCCCCAATATATTAATGCCAATACCATTTACTAAATCTATTTTTACGCTACCATCTTCAAGCTCTACATATGGACCATTACCCGCACCAGTTCCCACATAAGGATAAAATAGTGGACGCCCACGCAGATTTCCAATCTGCTCTATTAGTTTCTGCGAATGACTTGCTAACTCAGGGTTTGGATCTCGCGGTCCAGTAATTTCTCTGTTG
>JAGRAL010000329.1 GCA_020434605.1 Bdellovibrionales bacterium | reverse complement strand
CTACTGTCGTATCCAGCAGAAGACAGAGTTATATTTAAATCTACAAATACAGCAAGCCCATTAAACCCAAAGGCGTCTGCAGAACAGTTAGACCTTGCTAGAAGAAGTGTTGGCTATTGGCATAGAAACACCAACCTTTCTATTAAAGAGCTGCAGGTTTTGGCAGATAGACATGGGATGGAGGCAGAAGATATTTTGCAGGGATTTGACAATGAGGTAAAATCCATCTGGCAGCTTGAGGCAAAGCATGCGCTGAAAAACACAATGTGTATGGGGCTCCGAGACTTTTACTTACGAAGAAGCCCGCTCTTTTTAGCTAAGCAAGACCATGGTCTAGGGCTCTTGCCACTGATCCATAAAGAGTTTGAAAAACTATATGGTGAAATATCAAGTACAGCGCAAAAACAAGAAGAACTCTTGCAAAAACATATGACTTTAGAACTGGGTTGGAAAAAGGACTTAGTACAAAACTAGATAGCAAACTATAATAAAAATATGATGATCTTATTATTATTACAGTTTGCTTTTAGCTCAGTACAAGTTTGTGAATTTCAACCAACTTTAGAGAGCTGGTTAAGCTCAATCAACCTGCCATCCACTATTGATAATTGCTCTTATCAGGCAGATGAATATAATTATTTAAATGGTCTCGAGCTAGGTTTGCGCGGAAAACACATTTTAAATCGTAGAGCAGATTATGATGTTTGGGTAAAAACCGAAGAAAAAAAAGGTGAGGTGGGTGTTCGTCTTACTTTTTATTATTTTAAAAAATCTGATGTTGAAACCAAAGATAAAGCAAAGCAAATTGGAAATGATATAGAAGCTTTTGCCAAGACATCAGGTTTACAAGTTGAAAAAGTGGTTAGTGAAGAGAAAGTAAAATCAGATCTTAAATCTAGTAGTGTTGAATGGCAGGGTCTTTTGAAATTTCGTTTGAAGCCATCTAGGTCAACGCCTGATACTAGATATAAGATTCAAGATCTAGATATTGGCTTAAAGTTTAGACTAAATCGTTTAGAATTTTATGCGATATTGAAGACCCCAGTGAACAACCCACTTTTTGATATAGCAAAAACATATGCTAGCAGTTCTGTGCATATGTTGAGCAAAGGGCACTTCCCTGACTTTAGCGGCCCTTCTTTCGCAGTACCTCAATCCACTGAAAAATCTTTGTCATACGATTCAACCCTAGGCTTGCCAGGTATGATAAAAATGGTGCACCAGCAGCTAGAGGCAATTTAAGGTAGCCTTTTTGCACAAGCTGCCTCGACTTTGCAACTACTTGCAGGTGGATGCGTCCCACAAAAATCTCTTTAATGATCTCGATACCTAAATCCGAAAGATTTGAAAAATCCTTTGCTAAAAAGTGTTTTAATGCATCTGGATGTATGCGCAGTACAACATCACTGTCACGATGACTAGAAGCTTTTTCAAGTGAGTAAGTGTCCTTTGATTTTTTTAACTCACAGATAAAGTTTGGCTCTAATACAATCGAGATCTTTGCGCCATCATTTAAGCACTCCATCCCTTGTCGACACGCGGGGGAGCCTTCTAAAAAATCTTTTGTATTTGCAAAAATATCTTCCATTTTTCACCCTCTGATGGCTTAATTCTACAAAAGTATTTGGCTTGCGTTAACTATAAAAAGCGTCTAAGCTTTTAAATAGTTGGGCTAACCACATTTTATAGCAAAGCAACTGGGACGTTCGAATGCGTTTTTTTGATAAAGTTACAGAATATTTTTCTAATGATATGGCTATTGATTTAGGCACTGCAAATACCCTTGTGTATGTAAAGGGTAAGGGTATCATTTTAAATGAACCGTCTGTGGTTGCTGTGCAAAAAAACTACCGAGGTATGCAAAACCGTGTGTTAGCCGTAGGTTCTGAAGCCAAAGATATGTTGGGTCGTACGCCCGGTAGTATTGAGGCGATTCGTCCGATCAAAGACGGTGTTATTGCAGACTTTGAAGTTACGCAATCGATGCTTAAATACTTTATTACCAAAGCGACAGGCAACCGAAGAGGGATTATACCTCCGCGTATTATCATCTGTGTACCTTATGGCATTACACAGGTTGAAAAGCGAGCTGTAAAAGAATCAGCTCACTCAGCTGGTGCCCGCGAAGTTTATTTGATTGAAGAGCCAATGGCTGCCGCAATTGGTGCCGGCCTTCCTATCACTGAGCCAAGTGGTAATATGGTTGTCGATATTGGTGGTGGTACTACTGGTGTTGCCGTTATTTCTTTGGGCGGTATCGTATACTGTAAATCAATCAAGGTTGCCGGTGACCGTTTTGACGAAGCCATCATGAACTATGTTCGTAGACAATTTAACTTGTTGATTGGTGATAGAACAGCTGAGGCAATAAAAATTAACATTGGCAATGCTTACCCATTTGAAGAAGAAAAGAAAATGGAAATCAAAGGTCGTGACCTTGTTGCGGGTGCGCCAAAGACAATCGAGATCACATCTTCGCAAGTATATGATGCTTTGATGGATGCACTATCTGAAGTAGTTGATGCGGTTAGAACTGCTCTAGAAAAAACACCACCTGAACTAGCCTCTGATATTGTTGATAACGGGATTGTGCTAACTGGTGGCGGTGCTTTAATGAACAACCTAGATGTTCTACTAAGAGAAAAGACAGGTTTACCAGTATCAATAGCAGAAGATCCGCTAACTTGTGTTGTGATCGGATCTGGTAAAGTTCTAGATAATTTAAGTTTATTGCGTCAACTTTGTACGGACTGATCTTATGATAGATGCAGAGGTACATGCGGTAGCAAAATTCTTTTTTTTAACTCTAAAAGATCACCGCGTAGCTCACGAAGCAACCAGACGCAGTTTGCTTCGCATTAATAAAATACAAAAAAACAATAAAGAGCAATCTGACGATTCTATCGAGTTGGTTTTTACAACTTATAGATATTGGAAGATGTTTCACAAACCAAAGCACAAACTTCCTTTTTTCTCATCGCACGAAAAATCAGGTAATGATGTGATCTCTCAGGAAAACAAATTTTTTCTTCCCAAAGATTTAAGCATTAGTGCCTGGAATCAGTTTATGAAAGATTCTAAAGAGGATGAGCTGTTATTGGTTACTTGGTCTAGAGTCTTAAATATATCTGATGGTGATATAGCAAGAGGGCTTGGTTTAAGTGAAGGGACAGTTCGCTATAGGGTTGCGAATGGATTAAAAAAACTTGGCAAATCACTGGCGTCGTAATGAGAAAAAAAATAAGTAAATTTATTTGTAAAGAATTATTGTACGACTATCTTAGTGGCGCACTAGATCCTCAAAGAAAGGCGAAGATAGAAGAATATCTAAAAGAAGATCCTGAAATTAAGGCCGAACTTGATTCTCTAGAGACAGCCCTAAAGTATACGTCACAACTCAAAAAAATCAAGTTAGATCGGAAGAGCACACGAAAATTGCGAGATGTGTACCAAAAAGAGGGGCAAACATACTATATTAAAAAAGCTGGAAAAAGAGCAGCCCAAGCATCAAGCTTAGTAGCGATTCTTGCGCTATTTTATTTTTATTTCCCTATAGATAAAGTATTTAATTATTTTAAGCGTGACCCTAATAAAATCGTCATTGCAGAAATTCAAACAACAGGAAAGCTTAATACTCTGCAGCCAAATGAAGTGGTTGAGGAAGAACCAGAAAGTTTATTGAGTGCCGAAGAAGATGCTGCGCAAAACGCAGATCATAGTGAGGCTGATGGCGAAGAGCATGAAGTGCGCCTAAGTCCAGAGCAAGAAAAGAAGTTAAGAGAAGAGCTAGAAAAGCAAGAGAGCGAACAAAAAGCAGCGACAGAGGTAGAAGCACAAAAACCTGCAGAGCCAGTTCCAACACCGACTCCACGTAAGGGTGAAGTCAAAACAAGTGGTTTTGTGTATAGAGCATTTATCTCCACTGAAACCAGAGATGCTGTTGCGGATGCCTTGGTACAAAGAATTGAGTCACTGGGTGGCCAAAAAGCGGGTAGTGTGGAAATTGGCTGGGAAAAACCAAATGGTAATCGCTATTTTCACTTTACTATGACAGAATCTAATTTTGAAATTCTTAAGTCGTATTTAAATACGATTGTTCCTGTGGAAGTATCAAAGAGTCCGCATCCTAGGGTAATGCCAGCCGGTCAGGTCAGAATGATCTTGGAAGTACAGAGTCCATGAAAAGATATTTACAAAACGTTAGTTTAACTACCGCGTTTGGATTTTCTTTATTTTTATTCTCAGTTGTTCCAGTCACGGTCTTGGTTGTAAATTTTTATTTTATTTACTCGCAGGGTGCTACTGCAAACATTCAAGAAAAGTTAACAGGTTTTACTAGTGAGCTATCTCATGTCACCCAACTAAGTAAAAGTTATCTGGAAGATCAATCGCAAACTTTATTAAGTAGTCGCACTTTACTATTTGCTCTTAAGACTAAGTCAGATGCCGACTTAAATACTTTGGCAATAGACTACCTAAGTAAGACATCAATCTCACAATTAGAGTTCTATGATGAACAGGGCGAGAGAATAGCAGCCAGCTTAAAAAAGGATGGCAAAATAGTTTCAGGCATTACCACACTTTCTTCTAAGTTAGATGATACGACCGAATTAAGTTTAAGTTATACTAACGAACCAGCAGTTATCTCCGTTAAAGACGTCTATGAGAG
>JAGRAL010000328.1 GCA_020434605.1 Bdellovibrionales bacterium | reverse complement strand
TAGACGATAATTTATATATAAATCAGGCCTTACGGTAAAAGCCTTATCTGTGAACGAAAATATTTTTTGTAAATAGATAGATGGATCTTTATCAGGAAAGTTATCCGGAAAACTATGGAGTGAGAAGTTCACTTGTCTAAAAGCCGGGTGCAAAAGCAAATCTATTTTATCATCTCTTAAGAGTAGACCATTGGTTACAAAGTTTATGGGCATCTTGTATTCATGGCAAATCTGTACAAAGTCTTTTAGGTTTTGGTGTACTAAGGGATCACCCATCAAGTGAAAAGCCACTTGTTCGGTCAGGGGAGAAATTTGCTGAATGATTTTTTCAAATAAGGGAATATCCATCATGCCCTTTTTTCTTTCTACTTCTGGGCAAAAGCTACATTGCAAATTGCAAATATTGCTAATTTCAATATGGATTTTTTGATAGGCTTTTTTAGTCACAGCCTAGATATAATTGGTTTTAGTAAAAGTGCAAGATTATAAGGCGATTGTTGCTTGGTTTTGTAAGAATATACCGAGGGTATAAAGGGCCAAAGAATTGGCCCTTTAAAACATTACTTAATTTTAGCTCCAGTGCCTTCTACTGACATGCAAGAACCCTCTTGGTAGAAAGCTGCATTTAGTATGAAATCAACACCACTAGTTTTTTGAGCATCTTTTATAGCTTCATCCATTAGGCCCATTGTGCCTTTGTGGTCTGAGCTAGTACAAAAACGACCAGAAACCATGCCTTTTTCTTCTAATTTTTGACCCTCTTTTATAGAGTAGTGAGTCATTGAAACTGCGCTAGCATCTAAAACTTTTTGCTTCATTGCGCAGGCGCCTAGTAATAATGTGCAACCGATAAGAATTAAATGTCTCATTATTTAAACCCCAATCCTGATACTACGATACAGTTCTTTGCAACAAGACCAGCGGCATTGAAACCTTCGTTCTTAGTGCTAACATTGTTTACGTAACGAATAGCTGCATTACCTTTTGCTTTTCTAAAGCCAGCTGCCTCTAAACCACCGCTTACACCCATACGAGCGTTAGCAAATGCTCTATCTACTGTAGGTAGACCACCTAATTGATAGCCTAAGATTGTCCATGTGCAATCTTCTCCGCGGATATTTCCTACGGACT
This sequence comes from Bdellovibrionales bacterium, assembly GCA_020434605.1. Lineage (GTDB taxonomy): Bacteria > Bdellovibrionota > Bdellovibrionia > Bdellovibrionales > UBA840 > JAGRAL01. The sequence continues at coordinate 1,057 of JAGRAL010000328.1, read as the reverse complement.
TACCTTTAGTTGGATTATCGTCAAACGATACCAATGAAACTTTGTCAGCTGTATTGTATGTGGCACAAGCACACATCAATGAGCAGCCTAATATTAGCAACAAGCTCTTCATTTTTACTCCTTATAATTTGTTGTTGAGTGATTAGTCTTATCTTTAGATCGACTAAAAGCAAGAGAATAATTGCGACCCAAACGGGGAACCCTGACAAAAGACTTTGTTAGTGGTGTGAATGCTTTTTTATTTTGCTCTTAGAGAGTTTTGCTTAAGGGATTAGTGTTTACATTTTGCTAACACATAGATGGGATGATGAAATTTTAATACTTGTCTTTGCGCTAGACCTACGTCTTGTCCTCACTTAAATCTAACCATTTAATCATTTGATAGGATGCCAGCTCATACTAGGATGAGGATAGCGAGGTGAATTATGGAACGATTCGCAGCCGTCCTCTTCTTCTTTGTTTTAGTGCAAAGTACAACGGTTTATTCTTACCCTCTAACACCAAACCTCGATATTACTCCTAGTTCGATATGCGATACAGATAACCCAGATTTTACAGAGTACAGGTATAAAGAAAGAATTCCGTACTGCAAGCGCAATGTTAGCTCTCGCTTTAAAGCCTATATCTATGATTTATATAATATTTCTGAGCGCTGTAGAGGAAACTATACAATCGATCATTTTATTCCTCTTTCGATTGGTGGAGATAACACTCTTGAGAATCTATGGCCAGAGCACAAACAAATCAAAGCTGAGAGACCTAATTTAGAGTATGATATTTATCTAAAGTTAAAAAACGGTAAGATCACTCAAAAACAAGCAGTTCAAATTATCTATGACGAAAAAACTACCTTTGGGCAGGGATTTGTCGATGATGATGGCTGTTAGTTTTATCAATAAAGACTATAAGACAATTTAAAAAAACTATCTACGGTAATTAATCACATTTCTACAAGTTTCTATTCACAAAATGCCAAATTTCTGTTTTTATAGATCTACTTTTAGGAGTGTAAATGGGCCCACAACCAATTTCAATTAGTAGAAATCCTAATTTATCT
>JAGRAL010000327.1 GCA_020434605.1 Bdellovibrionales bacterium | reverse complement strand
AAGATTTAGAAAGTGTTGGAGTTCCTTCTCATCAAGCCGAAAAGTACATTGAAGTTATGGGAAAAATAATCAACTCACACCTAGCGACAAAAGATGAAATTAACAATAGCATGTTAATGATGCGCTATGATTTTGATAAAAAACTATCAGGGCTACGCCTAGATTTCGCTCGTTTACATACCGAGGTGGTGGCTGAATTTGCAGCGGTCAGATCTGAGATGACATCTGAGTTTGCAGCAGTTAGATCTGAGATGGCAGAACAGACTAAGGCTATAAATGAGCAAACACTTAAATATATTAGTGTTGCTTCTAGCATACTTGGCTTGCTGCTCACTATATTTGGTATTTTGATTTCAGTATTGATTGCTTAAAAAGCACACGAAAAAAAAGAAAAAAGGTTTCGACTAGGCTGGGCCGATGAGGATAAAACCGCATTGGACAAAGTGGGCGCCATGTAACAACTTTAGGCTTCTCAGTCAAAATCTGAGCTTGCACACCATTATCAGAGACAGCTCCCGTAATTCTTCTTATAAGGTTTATCAACGTATAATCCAGCTGTCGAAACCCAAAATCAGATTATCAAACCTTACGAATATTATCAATCGAAAGCGTTTTTTATGACATTTCTTAGACTAACTGCATGTTCTATTTGGCTATATTCTCAGTTTGATACAGTATTTTGGACTTGCTTTTTATAGGATCGATTTTATGCAGGTAAAAAACTACAACAAAAGATTTTGTAAGCTCCACAGGCTGCCTACAATTAAACAAATAAATGCAAGTCCACTATGTGCTTTTAGCCTTTGAATCATATGTCTAGGCATACGCTCATCTGCCAGTTGTAAAAGAGCAGGAACTTGCAAGACGAACGAAATTAATAATCCGTATGCAAAGACAAAAAATGGAAAATAGTAGTCAAGTTGTTGTATGCTCATATAGTGTTTTCGACCTATTGAAGGTCTTTCTCGAGTCTAGTTTAAGATTGAATTTTTTATGTCCACGGCTTGATTTTTTTAATACGTATTTCGGACGCGAACGGCTTAAGAATGCAGTAAAGAGTTTTAGATATTGGTACTCTAATTGCTATGCCACATTGTATGAGTGAAAAAATATTAAATACCTTAAAATACAAAAAAGATTTAGAAAGTGTTGGAGTTCCATCTCGCCAAGCCGAAAAGCAAATAGAGATTATGGGAAAAATAATTAATTCGCACCTAGCTACAAAGGATGAAATCGGTAACGGTATGTTGCTGATGCGCTATGATTTTGAGAAGAAAATATCTGACTTGCGCAGCGAAATGGCCACCGAGTTTAAAGCTGTCCGGAACGAAATGGCGACGGAGTTCAAAGCAGTACGTAAAGAAATATCTGAGCTAGGGCAAAACCTAGAGAGTAAAATGCTGAAATATGTTAGTATTAGTATTGCAGTAAATGGCCTATTTATTACTATCCTGGGCTCAGTTCTATCTATCATTGTTTATCTTAAGTAAAATACAAGATCAGTAATTGACTAAAAACCTGACAAACCGTAGTCTCCTGCCCATGTCACAACAGATACCCTCATGGTTACAACAAACACTTAGCTTGCAGGACTCTCATGAAGATTTGCAAGAGGATGAACCTAAGGTTTTAAGTGTTTCCCAACTGACGAGGCAGATAAAAGAAAACTTAGAAGAAGATTTTCTAACGGTATGGGTGCAGGGTGAGATTTCAAACTTTACCGCTCATGGATCAGGTCATTTTTACTTTAGCTTAAAAGACGCTGGCGCGCAGTTATCTGCCGTCATGTTTCGTGGTGCAAATGGACGTTTAAAATTTAGACCAGAAAACGGTCTCGAAGTTATAGTTAGAGGCCGCATTTCTGTATATGAGCCAAGAGGTGGTTACCAAATAGTTTGTGAGACCATGGAGCCTGTTGGTGCCGGAGCATTACAAAAAGCTTACGAGCAATTAAAAGCTAAGCTGCAAAAAGAGGGTTTGTTTGACCCTGCAAAAAAACGAAGCTTACCAAAATTTCCAGAAAAAATTGCTATAGTAACATCACCTACGGGTGCTGCCATTAAGGATATGTTAAATGTCTTAAACAGACGTAATAAAAATATCGAAGTACTAATATTCCCATGTCAAGTACAAGGTGAAAAAGCAGCCCCTGAAATTACACAAGCACTAAGGCTCGTCAATCAAGTTGGTGGCTTTGATGTTGTGATCGTGGGTCGTGGTGGTGGATCGATAGAAGATTTATGGGCGTTTAACGATGAGGGATTAGCAAGAACAATTGCGGCATCAAAAATTCCAGTAGTCTCTGCTGTTGGTCACGAGATTGATTTTACTATTGCAGATTTTGTAGCGGATCTAAGGGCTCCAACACCATCGGCAGCGGCCGAGCTGGTAGTAGCTCATACAGACGACATACTAGAGTCTTTAAAAAATAAAGACAGACAGATGTTTTCGCTCATTGAAAAAAAGCGACTTATGTTTTTACAACAAATACAACAACTCACTAAGCGCCTAGTAGATCCTAAAAAATATGTAGAGCTTAAAGCACAGCACTTAGATGATCTTACCTATCAACTAGAAAGAGCAATGGCAGCGCACTTAGACTCTAATACGACCTCTCTCTTGCTGTTAAAAGAAAAACTAGGTAGCCCTAAATCAGCTTTGCAAAGTTTTAACCAAAAACTAGAAATGATTCGCTTTCGTCTGGGTAATTCAGCAAAACGACAAATTGAAACAGAACAAAATACTTTTGAGCGACTAACCATGTTGTTAGACTCTTTGAGCCCTTTAAAAGTTTTAGATCGTGGGTACACGATTACAAAAAAAGGTGGAGTGGTTGTAAGGTCAGGAAAGACTTTAAAAAAGGGTGATACACTTCAAATACAATTTAAAGATAAAACTATAGAAGCCACGGTATCTAAGTAGGAGGTAAAATGGCATTCGAGAAAAAACTGAAGCGATTAGAAGAAATCGTAGAAAAAATGGAAGAGGGAGAGATTAGTCTAGATGAATCTCTTAAGCTTTTTGAAGAGGGTGTTAAACTTTCTCGCGAATGCGGAAAAGAACTAACTGATGCCGAACAAAAAGTAAAAATTTTATTAAGCGCGGACGACGGAAAAGTTAAAACCGAAAACTTTAAAGCAGAGTAATGATGTCAGCTAAAGACGAATGGCAAAAGTGTCGTGACGACTTTTCAAAATTTGTTTCTGAATATTTTTCTACTAAATCCACGCTAGTAGAGTCGATGTTATATACTTTAAAGCAGGGTAAAAAGTTTCGCCCGTTTTTAAGCTATGCGACGGCAAGCTGTTTACAAAAAACAAATTCAGATGTGACAGCATACGGAGCAGCTGTAGAGATGGTGCATGCCTTCTCTTTAATTCACGACGACCTACCGGCTCTGGATAACGATGATTATAGGCGCGGCGAAAAAACAAACCACAAAGTTTTTGGTGAAGCGGTTGCGATCCTCTCGGGCGACGCTCTATTAAACGAAGCCTTTTCTTGTATTATCAAACACTACGGTCACAAGCCCACTTTGGCGATTCGTTTAATGCAATTGCTGTCAGATGCTGTTGGTATCAATGGAATGATTGAAGGCCAGGTGCAGGATATCAACGCACAAAATCTCGCTGTAGATTACCCTGCCTTAAAGCACATACATGAGTTAAAAACGGGGGCTTTAATCAAGGCTTCTGTTCTAGGGGCGGCTTGTATATGTGAGGCTAGTGAAAACGATTTTAAAAAATTACAAACATATGCAGAAGCAATTGGACTTGCTTTTCAAATTGCCGACGATCTGATCGAGGTGACTGAGGGTAAAGCTGAGCTTGGATCATACGTTGGAATTTTAGGACTAGAAGAAGCAAAAAAACATCTAGATGCCACATCAAACCTGGCAATCGATGCGATAGCAGGATTTACCAACGCTGAACTTCTAAAACATCTTGTGACCGAAAATCAAAATAGAAAGTTTTAATGAGACTAGATCAATTTCTTGTTCAATACCATAATCTTGAATCTAGGCATCAGGCACAGAGGCTGATAACTGAGGGTGTGGTAACCGTAAATAGTAAAGTGGTTACCAAAAATTCATATTCGGTGAGCGATGGGGATAAGGTAGATATCACCGACCACTCTATTTTAAAATTTGTATCACGAGCGGGTTTAAAATTAGAAAATGCTATTAGTGCTTTGCAATTAGATGTCGCTGGCGCTGTTTGTTTAGATGTGGGTCAATCCACGGGAGGCTTTACAGACTGCTTGTTGCAAAGAGGGGCAGCAAAAATATGCGGAGTCGAAGTAGGACACGGGCAATTGCATGATAACCTTCGCAACCATCCACAAGTTACTATGTTTGAAAAAACCCATATTTTGGATATAGATTTAAACGATCTAGGGGTAAGCAAGCTAGATATAATAGTTATGGATGTGTCGTTTATATCTATTGTAAAAATTTTTTCGCATCTAAACAAACTTTCCCAGCCAGGAACCAAATTGATGTCTCTAGTAAAGCCACAGTTTGAGGTAGGCCCCTCATATTTAACAAAGGCAGGAGTGGTAAAAGACGCTGACCTTTATCCACAAGTAGAGGCCAGAATCAAAGAGCAATTAGGGTTGGCAGGGTTTGTAGTCCATAATTATCTAGCGGCCAGTCCCCGCGGGACAGACGGCAACCAAGAGTTTTTTGTATACGCATCAAAAAAGTAAGTTTTAGATGAATGTTTTTAGCAAATGAGCTACTTTCTCACTCATGGAGAAAACTATGTTTGATACAAGCACTTACAAAAATCGTCGTAAAAAACTAGCAGATTTAATCCCAAATTGCGCAATGCTAATCTCATCTTATCCTGTGGCAATGCGTAACCCTGATGTTGGTCACAAATTTAGACAAGAAAGCTCAATTGTTTACTTTACTGGCTTTGAAGAAGAAGAAACAGTTTTCTTATATCGCCCAGGCAGAACTCCAGAGACTGTGCTTTTTGTACGACCCAAAGATCCTTTACATGAACTTTGGGAAGGTGTTCGCTTTGGAGTCGAAGGCGCAAAAAATCATTTTGGAATGGATGCCTGTTTTTCTATTCACGATCTAGATAAGCACTTGTCAGAACTATTATCTCCGGTAGAAAAATTATATTATAAGTTTGATACAAATCCTAAAACAGATACGTCAGTGCTAAATGCAGTTGAAAGTGCAAGGCGAGCAAGAGGGCGTACGGGTTTAGGTGTTGTACCAATTTTTGATCCTACAGAAGTGATCGGGGAGCTACGTTTATTTAAAGACCGCGAAGAGATCGCTGCCTTACAAAGGGCCTGTGATATTTCTGCAGAAGCTCATGTAGAAGCAATGAAATTTGCAAAACCTGGGGTATCCGAAAAACAAGTCGAAGCGGTGATGCAATATATTTTTAAAGCTAGAGGTTCTGATAGAGTGGGTTATGATCCAATTGTTGGAAGCGGAAAAAATGCAACCACTCTTCACTACAATGAAAATAAAGACACTTGTAAAGACTTTGATTTATTACTAATCGATGCGGGCACTGAATGCAAATACTACACGGCGGATATTACAAGAACCTTTCCTGTTGCAGGAGTATTTACATCTGCGCAAAAAGATTTTTACAATGCAGTTTTAACTGCACAAATGGATGTTCTTGATATGTGTAAGCCTGGAGTTAAATTCATCGACCTACAAGAAAAAGCAAGAAAATCACTCTCAGAGCAAATTTCTAAGCTTGGTTTGATTAAAGAGCGCCCAGAAAAAATATATGAAGATAAGTTATATCAAAAATATTATCCACACAATATTGGTCACTGGCTAGGTTTAGACGTTCATGATGTTGGAGCTTACTTTTTAGGGGGAGATTCTCGTGAATTAGAGCCTGGCATGGTATTCACAGTAGAACCTGGTTTATATGTACCGATTGACGATCAAGACGCACCTGAAGAGTTTCGCGGTATGGGTGTAAGAATCGAAGATAACGTTTTGATCACTGCAACAGGAAATAAAATACTGTCTAGCGGTGTTCCTAAAACTGTAGATGAAATTGAAGAAGTAATGAAACTTCCAAGTAAGTTTGCTGACTTATAAGGGATTTCTAAATCTGTGATAATACCAATTTTTTTCGATAGCAATTTTTGCTAGCTCCTTTTCGGTGGCTAGCAAATCTTCTCCTGCGCCACTAGCTCCTACGGCCAACCTAACTCCTTGCGATGACTCTAATAACTGTAAGTCACCCGTGGTATTGCCTGCGCATAAAATAGGGCTCACACCATTTGTAAGATTTAAAAGCGCTAGAGGTTTTCCTTCTCTGTAAGTGATTTCTCCTTCTTGCTGGTCACTAACGACTCCATCAATAATTTTTGTTTGAACCCCCAAAACTTGTTCAAAAGGAATACCTAATCTTTTGGCTCCCGGTTCAACAGCCCATTTGATAGAGGCAGTGACAACATATACCGAAATCATTTTTTCCTGTAAAAATGCAATCAGTTCTTTAATGTCAG
>JAGRAL010000326.1 GCA_020434605.1 Bdellovibrionales bacterium | reverse complement strand
AGTAAGCTTCTAGGCTTTCTAATCACCTTTAAACATTATAACCTTAGACAAAACTATAGTGATTTAAAAGACCTCATAAAAACCACTATATCCAGCGCTACACAGAGTTTCATTCAAAGACAGCAAGACCTACAGACAGCATATATCAGTGCTTTGTCTGACGAGAAAAAAATCGGCGCTGCCGAGTTAAGTGCTGATGAGTTAATCGAAGAAAATCGTTTAGCACAAGAGTTTATAGACAATTTTGAAAAAGAAATGGCTAATAGAAAAACTTTAATTAGACGCTTAACTTCATCATCCATGTGGGTAACGCTAAGTAATTTTGTAAGTCTAGAGATGCCAACCCTAACCTCTGCATACAGATCTACACAAAACGCTGTGCAAAGATTTAAAAATATTGAGAATTTTGCCGGAGCGATGGCTCACTTTTTATTTTCTTTTGCTTCATTTACTAAATCAGGCTTATTTTACACGACTACCTGGAACTACTTTTTCTTAGTGCGTGCTCTTGTTTATAAACCAAAGTTAGCATTAACTTTTATGTTTTTCCCTAACTACTTTAGAAGATCTGTCGCAACCGAACTTGGAAAAGTTACGCCGCCAAGCTTTTGGAATGGTGGAACAAGATGGTTTTGGCAAGAAATTTCTCTGCGCTTTGATTCTATCAAAGACAAGGAATACTTTGAACAGACAAAAAAGTTTGAGGCTGAGATTGTAGAAGTTGAAAAAACAGCAAATAGCGTAGCCTTACGAGAGGCCTACAAAGCTTTACAGCGTTACTTAAAATTTAAAAGCAGCGAAGTACTTAAACTTTCATCTCACAAAGAAAACCTAACAAGCGATGCTTTTAAAAACCTCTCTTATGATGCAAAAAGCCTGTTTACTGTTTATTACGATAAGCTCGTTGAAGTATCCATGAGCGTATATTTAAGACGTGTTGCCGAGGTGGAGACAGATACAGTCTCTACTGAACTGTCGACAAGGTCTGATATTAAGAATTGGTTTATACACGAAAAAGTAAGCCCAAGCTCAAGTGATATCAGTATAGATAGCATTGTTAGAGAAGTTGCTGCAGACCCAGAATTGTATGAACAAGCAACTGAAGTAGTGGAAAGAAGCAATCACTTTATAGAAAAACAAGTAAGTCGCCAAAGGCACATCTCTTATTGGAACTTAGATCCAATGCACAGCAAACAATTTGGCAGATTTGTAAATGCAGAAAAGCAAATGAAGAAGCCTAGCGCCATGGCTAGAGCAGTAAGAGCAAATATCGTTGGACTCATCGTAGATAAGCCCATGGAGCTAGCTTTATTATTTTTACTGGTGGCTGGAATTACTGATGGCCCTAATAAACCTCTATGGGACTCAATGTTTAGTCAAGACTCTGCTTTCTACTTATCAAGAAATGTGTTTATGGGTTACATCGCAGGCTTAATTACTAATATTTTTGCCGATGTTTGGGTTAAAGTACAAAGGGATGTTAGGTTGGATAGTTTAGATGGTTTTGACCAAATACCTAAAGGTGAAATGGCTAAAAAACCATTTAGGTCCTGGTACTGGCACATCTTCGCAACTGATAAAAACAACCGATTGATTGATCAGCATATGAATGATGCCAAACTAATTTATCATAACATGGGACCAGCCTTTGTCTTAATGACTGTGATCGGAATGGCTACACTTGGGCGAGTGGATTTAGATTTTTACACTTTAGGCTATGTAACAGCATTCTTTTTACCGTTTACTGGTTTGAGTGCTAAGATTGAGCAAACGTTTGATATTGCCAGTGGTTGGGTATTACGAAATATCCCTAAGAACTTACATAGTAACCCTCTTATTGTTAAGTGGGCTAATAAAGAAATAACTAAGTTAAGAATGAGCTTTCAAATTTATAACAAATTATATGAAAACGTATTGGGTCAATTCTTAGGAAACTTAATGGCAATTAGTACCACAATGAGCGGTACAAGAGCCTTAAGTAGAATTTTATTTGGCGGAAAAACAGTAACAGAAAGACTTATCGAGACGACAACAGCAGCTGCTGAACATATTCCAGGCGCTAAGTTTATTGATAGCGCTTGTAGGGTTTTATTTACTAACAATTATAACTCTGGAACGCTACCGCCACCTCCAAAGTGATTAACTATTTAAAGGCTTGCATTCCATCTCTGGTTTTATCCTCAAAATACTCTAGAGGATAAAACTGGATGTGTTTAGATGGAAGCATTGAGAACTGATTTTTGCTCTCAAGTATAGTTTGCAGTAAGGATAATCCAATATCTTTTCTAAAACCAAATAAGCCCCATGCCAGGTCATCTTCCTTAAAAGAACTTGGTTTTTCTGCTATATAAAACTGGTCACTCTCCTGCCTTACACTACCCCATGTGCTTAAGTCTTTTTGAAAAAAAGTAGCAAACACAATAGAAAACGTATTCAATCCCTCACTAAGTTGCTTAAGGATAGTAAGTGGCATAAATCTAGTATCAGGTAAAATTACAATATTTTTACTTCCCCAATATTTTTCAGACTGCAAAAGCGTATCAGGCCACTCTATGGAAGATACAATTTTACAAACTTCAAAGTCATACTCTCGCTTCTTTAAATCAAGATAGGTATTTAAATCTGTCTTGTTTTCTCTGGTGATTACTACGCTTTTAAAATTGTACGCCTTAGCTAGCTGCAAAGTATGCTCAAGTATTGGCAAATCTTCGTCTTTAAGGCAGAGTAGTTCTTTTGCTCCCTTACCACCCAATCTCTTGCCAAAGCCCGCCGCAGGGATTAATAATTTAGTTGTGGAAGTATCAGTCATAGTTCTTAGCTATAATCATCCTGAGATAACGGCAAGAACTTTATCATCATTAAAATCATTTGAGTTTAAATCTACTCTCTTAGTTCATAATGGTAGCACACCTATGCATCAAGAAAGCCTGCAAACTAATTTTCCAAATATCGAACATCTAGTTTTACCTACGAATCTAGGATTTAGTGGTGGCGCTAATGCTGGCCTCACCGAGGCTTTTAAAACGGCGGATTGGTGTCTCTTTTTAACCAATGACTGCGTATTAGAAACTATTGGAGTGCTCCCAACAAAACCCTCTATTGTTGCCCCCAAAATTTGGAGTCGCAATACAGATAGAATCGATTCATTGGGTGGGTATTTTGTTCCACACAAAGGACTTTTGCAACACATACGCAATGAAGAAGATTTTTATACAAATTCAGACTTAAAATATGTGCCTGGCACTGCTTTTTTATTACATAAAGATATTTTTTCTAAAACGGCAGGTTTTGATCCATCCTTG
>JAGRAL010000325.1 GCA_020434605.1 Bdellovibrionales bacterium | reverse complement strand
TACGGAAAAGAACATCTAGATGGAATCTGGTTAAAGCGCATGCCTTAAGACCACGAGTAGGAAGTTTATTATTGATGGGATTTTTGTCTACTTTTGCTATGGCACATATGGAGTCCACAGTCTTTTTATTTGTGATGGATAAATTTCAGTGGTCCTTGCGATTTACAAGTTTTGGTTTTGCTTATATCGGTTTAGTGATTGTTTTTACACAAGGGTATTTGATTCGAAAATTATTACCAAAATTTGGTGAAAGAGTCTTACTGATCGCTGGTGTTCTTTTAGCAGCCACAGGTTTATTGACGATTCCAATTGTGGTCGGAGCTTATAGTATGGCCTTGAGCCAAACATTTTTTGCTATAGGTACGGGTCTCATTAATCCATGTTTAACGGGTAGTATAAGTTTGCTTTCAAATAAAGATGAGCAAGGCGAAATCATGGGTGTTTATCAAAGTATGACAGCTATGGGGCGTATTTTAGGCCCAGCTCTTGGTGGTTTTGTGTATGATACCTGGGGGCATTCTTCACCATATATTTTAGCAGGTGGGATTATGCTGTTCACCGTATTAATGGCGCAAAAAGGAATTTCTCGTATCGAAAAACAGGCGAAGGCCTAAAGACGATTTGCTTCAATAAACTTTTTGGCTCGATCTACTTCATTAGCCGGCACATATAATCTTTCAACTCTTCTTGTACCTTCATACATTTTAAAAATATGAGTAGTCTCTTCGATCGGAATAGTTGGGCTTAATTTATCAAACTGATCGATCACATAGATTTTATGAATCAAATGCTCATCCGGACTTGTAGCATGGTATTTTGATAGTCTTGTTTGCGAATTAGACTGGATCGTTGAGAAGCCTTCTTTGTTGAGCGCAGCTTGCATTTTATCTAAACGATCATTTTCGGCCAAACTATGAAACTCAAAAGTGACTCGGTACGGTTTTCTCTCGGCAATCAGTTTAGCCCAGTAATTTTTTGATGTTCTTAAATGTTCATATAATAAATAATCAGTGTATCTAAGGTACTCATTGATATCAGCCGGTAATCTAAAATCGCACTCAGGAGAAGTTAGGTATAGATTTAACATCTCATCGTAAACGATACAGCGATGGTGAAAGTAAACTTGCAAATACATGTGGTGGCGACTAATTAAAAAATCATCAAATGTATAAAGTGCTCTGCGATTTAATGCTAAATGCAAACTGCCATTTACAATATGGTAAGATAAATTAGCGATAATCCAATCCATATCTACATGACCGTAATTAGTACCTGTGTAGTAAGAATCCCTAACTAGATAGTCCATTCTATCGGCATCTAGTTCGGAGCTAATGATTTGTGTAAGGATCGGTCTAAAATCCAATCCTCCGACGATAAAAAAGTCATCGGGCACACTCAATGTTTTATCTATGATACAGGCAATATGAAGAGGCGAGATATCTTGAAAGTTTTCGCTAATGCATCTACTTAAATCAGAGTCCGTTACAAATTTAATGGTGTAATCTTCGTGGTTAGCACGTCTATCTTTTTGGTTTTTATAGCAAGGAATTTTTAACTCAGACAAATTAGGCATTACCTCTTCGGTAGTGTGACTTAAAGGTCCGTGACCAATATCGTGTAAAAGAGCTGCTAAAACGGTAGCCTCTCTTAATCTCCATTTATCTGTAGCTTTAGCAAATGAATAGCCCTTAAAAATAGAATCAAAAATACGGCCGGCATTGTGGCTAGCACCAAGAGAGTGCATATAGCGGTTATGAGTGGCTCCTGGGTAAGAGAATTCACCAAAGCCCAATTGCTTAATTTGTCTGAGCCTCTGGTAAACAGGGTGGCTCATAACTGCTTCCATTTTAGGATGAATATCTATATTGCCATGAATGGGGTCACGAATTTCCATGGATTTGTTTTAACAAGGAATACAACTGATGCAAAGCCTTCTTTTTGACCTAGCGTCGAAATTTTTGATCGGCTGTATCAATGCTTTTCAGGGCTTGGTATTGGCTGGTAGTCTATATGTAGTGGGAGGGCCTGCGAATGAAACAATACCTAGATTTAATGAAGCATGTTTTTGAAAATGGAACCTTTAAAGAGGACCGTACTGGTACAGGAACTAAAAGTGTTTTTGGTCATCAAATGCGCTTTGATTTAAGAGAGGGCTTTCCATTAGTAACCACTAAAAAAGTACATACAAAGTCGATCATTCATGAGCTTTTATGGTTTTTAAAAGGGGATACGAATACAAAGTACCTAAAAGAAAATGGTGTACGTATTTGGGATGAGTGGGCTGATGAAAATGGGGATTTAGGCCCGGTCTATGGTAGTCAATGGCGCTCTTGGAAAGGGGCCGACGGAAAAACTGTAGATCAAATCACTCAAGTCATTGAACAGATTAAGACTAATCCTGATTCTAGGCGTTTGATTGTTAATGCTTGGAATGTAGGGGAGCTTGATAAGATGGCTCTACCTCCTTGCCACGCATTTTTTCAGTTTTATGTAGCTAACGGAAAGCTATCTTGTCAGTTATACCAAAGGTCTGCAGATATTTTTCTAGGGGTCCCGTTTAATATCGCTAGTTATGCACTTTTAACAATGATGGTAGCCCATGTAACAGGTCTTAAACCAGGTGAGTTTATTCATACATTAGGTGATGCACATTTATATTCAAATCATATGGAGCAAGCACAATTGCAACTAACTAGAGATCCTAAGCCCTTACCAAAACTAAATATAAAAAGAGATGTAAAAAATATTTTTGATTTTACGTTTGAGGACTTTGAGATTGTTGGCTACGAAGCACACCCTCATATTAAGGGTGTGGTCGCGGTTTAAAACTACTGTAAACTTTGGAAGTAATCGGCTGTTACATGAGCAAACTCTTGAATGCTTGCTTGATCAACTTTATCTAAAATGGATTTATTGTCAGCTGTTGTAATATCATACGTATATTCTTTTTGTTTCAATTGTTCTTTTATACGATCCATTTGTGATTCTAGTTTTTTGATAGATCGATTGAATTCTCTTCTAGAATCTATGTCTAGTGACCTTTCCTGTCTTGATGCAAGCCTATCTTCGATTTGTTGGTTTGCTTTTGTAAAAGTAAAATAAGGATCTGACAACCATCTTCGAACACTTGTGTTTTGCATTTGAGATACTTGGCGTGCATCTAAATGTTTTAATGTGATTTGTGTTGTCGGTGCTCCACGTGATTTAGGGATGGCATTGGCATGTTGGTCCATTCCTATTTTACTAAACTCGTGCCCTGATGGTAGGATGATGTCAGGGCGTAGACCCGTTAACTGTACCGTATCTCCATTTAGTCTGTAGTAAGTAAATGTAGTTATGGCAAGTTGTCCAGCGATAGTTGGTAAGGTATCACCAAGCTCACTGTCTTCATCCTCATCTTCTATTCCGAATACATTGTTTAAGAATGGTGATGAAAAGCCCATGTCAGGCATTGCATATGTGGTGGTAACGGTTTGTCCAACCCCCTTTCCATATGTTCTTGGTGCACCTATTAAAAGTCCGCGACCTGTATCCTGAATGATGCTTGAAAACATTTCGCAAGCCGATGCACAGCGCTCATTTATCCATAAAACTAGTGGAATACCATTAGCTGTGTCTGCTAGTTCAGTGTCGGCTTTAAAGTAATCGTCTTCTCCGTTGGTATGCTTGTTTAAAATAGCGATTGGCTCTTTACTAAAGATTTGAGCTAAGTTGACAGCCTCATCTACATAACCACCTGGGTTGTCTCTTAAATCTAAAACTAGGCGTTTTGCCATATTAGGGTTTACCTTAAAAATGGCTTGTAGAGCATTAAATGTGGCTACAAATTGTTTGGTAATACTAGGTTCTACCCCCATTTCATATTCAAAACTCTTTACTTGAATAACTGGAACCACTTCACCCTTATCATTATCTACGATAAAATAAAGTTTTACGGAATTGTTTTGAGGGATTGTTTCAGCATTTTCTGTTGCAAGGCTAGCAAATTCCATCAAGCTATCATTACTCTTTCTTTTTAAAGAGACTAAGATTCTTTTCCTGTGTCGATCAATTATTAAATTGGATACATGTCCAGGCTCCGCTGTGGCAAAAACTCCAAACTCTGTGCCACTAAACGTAGAAGTATAAATATATCCTTCGTTTGCCGTGTGCTCATAACCTACAATTTTGTCTCCTGGTTTTATACCAGCTTCTTCAGCGCTACTACCAGCGATGACACGTTCAATATTTAGTACGCCTTGCTCTTCAACATAAATAAATCCCATTAAGCCAGACTCTACATTACTACTGTCATTAGACTCATAATATGTATGAGGGTCTAAAGTCTTTCCTAGCGAATTAAAATATACGGTTAAAGGTTTTGATCTAGTAGCAGATTCATTTTTAGATATTTCTAAGCCAATAAGTGTATCGATCAATTTTGGTAGTGAGCTTTTTGGTGTGCTCATAAGCTCAGCTCTAAGATATCTTTCATAAACAAAATCATTTCTATGTTGTGCTAACTCATCAGAATTAAGAGCAAGTGAATCGGGCAAGCTTTTAGCAAATGGTTTTTGTGGTTGCATACTAGAAAGTTCTGCGCGAATAGATCTAAGTGTTGAGATGTATCGATTGTAGGCGTCATAAATAATATTTACTTCTGCTTCAGAATCTAAGCTCTCTTCAGGTAGCATCTTTACAAAATTTGAAAGATCTTCTTTAGTAAAAACAATTTTATAGGTATCAAGCCTCTCCATGTAAGTTTCAAGAGCAGAAATATATAGTTGTTTAGTGTCCGTTGGTTTTG